>CAUJFM010000121.1 GCA_963169595.1 Bacteroidota bacterium
AGGTAGGACAGGCTTCCACCCCGGTACGCTGCCTGCGGACCCCAACCGACCATCACATCACCAGCAGGACCAACGGGTGTGGCCCTTGGGGCGGTGCTTCTACCATTCCTACCCGCCGCGCCGAACGGGAACCGCCGAGCGACGAAGGATCAACGCGCTGCCAGCCAGCGATCGCCCTGTATGTGTGATGCGCGCCCCAAGGCTTCCAGCGTTTCCAGCAGGCGGGCGATCTCGTCCAGCCGCTTTTGGGTGGCCTTGCCGGCGAAGTGCGTGGCGATCTCGGCCACGGTGGCGGGTGCGGGTAGCGCGGCCAGCACGGTGCTGAGCGCGGCGGCCTGCGCGGGCAGCTCCTTGGGCCACGGCAATGCCTCGGTGGGCGCGGGCGGCGGGGCCTCTTCCTCTACGTCCAGTTCGCCTTGGGCCGCTTGTTGAACCGCTTCGCCCTTGGCCTGGTACTCGGGACGCAGCCAGCGCACCAGCCCGCGGGCCTCCTCGGCGGCGCGTTCGGCGTTGAGCGCCACCAGGCGCTCCAGGATCTGCTCGGTGGAAAGATCCGTGGGCCAGCCATAGGCCTCGGCCACGGCGGCATCCAGCTGGTCGTGCAGCTCCTTCAGGATGCCCACCAGCCCCTGATCGTACACGGCGCGTTCCTTGGCGCTGAGCGTTTGCCCGGCGCGCACGGCCTCCAACACGTTGTACATACCGGTAAACGTAAGCGCCGGGTGCAGCGCCTGCTGCCGCTTGCGGTGCGCGTCCAACTGCTCGCCCAAGGCACGGATCTTCTCCTGTTGCTCTGGGTTGCAGACGGGGAAGGGGAACTTGTTAAAGCAGTCGACATGATTGTACGTGGCATCGTTCCCGACACCAAGCCAGCCACCTGCCGCGTCGGCCCAAACGACGTGGGTGCGACTGGAAAGAACTCCAAGGACGTAAGCTTCATCTGAAGCAATTCCGACCACCTTGGACTCGAAGATTACCGCCGCCGGAACGAACGAGAACAAGCGATGCCGTGCCGTGCGGCACGTCGCTACATAGCGACTAACCGATCCAAACGCGTCGCGCTGCGTGGCGCGTGGCTCACCGAATATCCACCAGTTCAGGCGATAGGTATCTCGTCTGTTCGCATCACGTTCAGGCTTGACGTTCTCATGGACCCACTGATACACCTCAGGATACCTCACACGAACTTGTTCAGCTTCCAACCCGAATAGATCAATAACCCAAGCGGCCCTTTCACTTTGCATTAAATCACGACCGTTGATGAACGGCCGGATGTGCTGTTCAAGGTTCCTCTGCCTTCCTAACCCAAGCGCTTCCGCTTGCTCACGTGCGACCACGAAGCCCATACCATGCAACTTCACGCCCATACCAGCGAGATTTTGACTAGCGAGTAGTGGCATAGCACTCGCAACATCCGCCCCGATTGTCAGGTCGGCGAAAACCTTCCCGACCTGCTGCGATAGCGACACTTCGGCTGCTTCATCCGCAGACGATGGCACTTCCTTTGTAACTCGCTGGAGCACCCCTTGGCCCTTACCGGGCACACCCACCGTCATGGCCACGCGCACCGCGGCGCCATCGCTGCTGTCCACCCACGGGTGGTCCGGAATGGCGAAGGCCAAGGCGAAGGGCTTCTTCTGGCCCATGTGGTATTGCAGCACCTTGCGGTTGAAGGTCTGCCGCAGGCTGTTGGTGGTGATGAAGCCGAAACGTTTGGCCTTGCCCGTGCGCACCAGTTCGGCGGCCTTGTCCCACCAGAACATCACCAGGTCCGCGCTGTCCGGCACGTTGGGGTACACGGCCCGCAGGGCCTCGGTGTAGCCGTCGCCCAAGGCTTCGCGCATGCGCGCCGTTCCGATGAACGGCGGGTTGCCCACGATGTAGTCGGCCTCGGGCCAGGTGGCGGGGCGCGGGTGGGTATAGGTGTACACGGGTTCGCGGGCCTCGGGGTCGGGCACTTCCTCGCCGGTCACGGGGTGCGGCTTGGTGGTGCGGCCGTCCCAGCGCGTCACCACGTTCCCCTCGGCATCGCGCTGTTCGGTCTTGCCATCGTACTCCAGCACGGCATCGCGGTTCTGGATGTTGTGCAGGTCCTTGATGATGGGCTCGGGCAGGTTCTGCAGGTTGCCGTGGGTCTTGAGGTGCCACTGGAGGAAGCCGATCCACAGCACCTGCTCGGCGATGGCGGCGGCGCGCGGGTTGAGCTCGATGCCGAAGAAGTTGGCGGGGGTCACCATCACGCCTTCCAGCTCCAGCTTGGCGGTGCCGCCCAGGTCGTGCAGGGTGTTGAGCACCTCGCCCTCCAGGCGTTTCAGCAGCTCCAGGGTCACGTAGAGGAAGTTGCCGCTGCCGCAGGCGGGGTCCAGCACCTTCACGGTGGCCAGCTGGTGCAGGAAGCCTTCCACCTGCTGGATGGCCTGCTTGTCCTTGCCTTCGTCGGCCAGCTGCAGCGCGGCCACCTGCACGGCGTTCCATTGTTCGCGCAGGGGCTCGATCACGGTGGGGTTCACCAGGCGCTCCACGTAGGCGCGCGGCGTGTAGTGGGCGCCCAGCTTGTGGCGCTCGCGCGGGTCCAGCGCGCGCTCCAGCAGGGTGCCGAAGATGGCGGGCTCCACATCCTTCCAGTTGGCGGTGCTGGCCTCGATCAGCAGCTGGATCTGGTCGGCATCGAGCGCGATGGCGTCGGCGTGGGCGAAGAGGCCGCCGTTGAAGCGGGGCAGTTTCTTGAGCAGGATGGGGCTGAGGCCGCCGGTGTTCATGGTGCCCCAGAGGTTCTCCAGCGCCGGGGCGAAGGTTTCGGGGTCCTCCTTCAGCCGGCCCAGCAGCGCGGTGAAGCTGCCGTGGGGCAGCAGGTCCACATCTTCGCTGAACATGGTGAAGAGGCAGCGCATGAGGAAGGCGCCCACGGCTTCGGGCGGGTGCCGGCCTTCGAGGCTGCGGGCCAGCTTGGCCAGGCGGTCGGCGATCTCGCGGGTGACCTTGGCGCTGCGGCGCGCGGGGTCCAGCGCCAGGGGCTCGGTCCACACGGTGTGCAGCAGGGTGCGCACCTCGGGGCGCAGCAGGTCGCGCAGGGCGATGCGGAAGCTGCCGGGATCGGGGAAGGGCACGTACTCGCCGCCCATGCGGCTCCAATCGGTGTACAGGGCGATGCTGTGGCCCACGTCCACCACCAGCAGGAAGGGCGGGCGCCCATCGGCCACCTCCTCCTTGGGCAGGGCGCGGGCGTAGCGCTGGGCCTGTTCCTTGGCCTTGAACAGGGCCACGTCCCACCCTTTGGTGCCGCGGATGCCGTGGCCGGTCTTGCGCTGGCGGTGGCGCTCCTCCCCTTCGGCGCTGAGGGCGGTGGCCTGCAGCCTGTCGGCGCCCTGCTTGGTCTCCAGCACGAAGCAGCCGCGCTTGTAGAGGTCGATGAAGTTGGCGTGGCCGCTGGCGGTGGTCAGCGCCTTCTCGAAGACGTAGGCGTTGGCGCTCTCGTCGGGGGTCTTGGGCTGGGGGCGGTCCACGCCGAGCACGTCGCACAGTTCAGCGAGGAAGAGCTGGGCGTTGGCGCGCTCGGCGGCGCCGGAGAGCTCCCACTTGGTGATGAAGGCGTGCAACTGCGCGGGTTCGGTGGCGGTGCTGGGCATGGGGGCAAAATAGGCCACGGCGTGCGCATCGTCTCCAGGGCGCGCCAACGCTGCATCCCCGCTGAGACCAGTGGCGGATCTTTGGAGGCCTGGCGTTATACCCCCTGAACGAACGAGGCCCCCAGCTTTCGCTGGAGGCCTTGCTCTTCCTGGGAGCCCCCCGCCGGATTTGAACCGGCGACCTGCTCATTACGAATGAGCTGCTCTACCGCTGAGCTAGGGAGGCTTGTGGCCGCGTGGTTTTCCACGCGGGCGG
>CAUJFM010000122.1 GCA_963169595.1 Bacteroidota bacterium
AGCTCGAAGCCATGTGCCTGCAGGAACCAACGGAGGTCGTCCCGCCGGAAGTGGGACAGGTGTCGGGGCACGTCATAGGCGGCCCAGTCGTTGCCATAGTGTTGCGCATCCCAGCTTTCGCGGTCGGGCACGGCGATCACCAACAGTCCCCGGTCAGCGAGGAGGGCATAGAGCTTCTTGAAGGTGGCCTTGGGGTCGGGCACATGTTCCAGTACATGCCACATGGTGATCACCTGCAGGTTCTCCTGGGAGGGGACCTGTTCGATGGTCGGCACCACGTTCACGGCATGGTCGGCGATGGCTTGGGCGCGGGCCTTGTCGCTGGGCTCCACTCCTTGCACCAGGTATCCCCTGCTGGCGAGATAGCCCAGGAACTGTCCAGTGCCGCATCCGATATCAAGCACCCTGCCTTGCGGCTGGTAGCGGTGGATCAGCTCATACTTGTTCCGGAGGGCCCGTTTGCGCGCCAGTTGGTACAGACGGTCCTTGATGGATGTGCTGGCGTTGGTATGCGAGATATAGGCATCGCTCTCGTAGTAGCGGCCAATCTCGTTCTGGCCGGGTCGCGGGTTCGTGCTCCGGAAACTGCAGGCGGTGCAGTCCGTGAGCTGAAAGGTCTCTCCAGAAATGGAGTGGTCGCGGACCTTGAGGATGGGTGCTATCGCGGGTTTTCCGCACCGCTGGCAGTGGCTGAGGTGCTCCAATTGAGGGGTGTGTTCCACGTGGAACGATCGGGTGTTATCGGCCGAGGTAGACCATCAGTACGCTCAGGTCGGCGGGGGAAACGCCGCTGATGCGGGAGGCCTGACCGAGGGTGGCTGGACGGATCTTGTCGAGTTTTTGGCGGGCTTCGATGGAGAGCGAGGTGAGGCGCGCATAGTCCATTTCCAGGTCGAGGGGGACCTCGTCGAGGCGGGTCAGCTTCTCGGCCATTTCGCGTTCCTTTTCTAGGTAGCCATCGTACTTCACATTGATCTCGACCTGCTCCACGACCTCCTCACGCAGGTCGCCGAAGCTATCGGCGAGCTCCTTCGTGGGGGCGGAGAGTGACTCCAGGTCGGCGTAGTTGACCTGGGGTCGGAGGAGGAGTTCGAAGAGCCGCACCTTCTGTTTCAGGGGTGATGTTCCACGTGGAACGATCACCTCGTTGGCTGCTTCCGGAGCGATGCTTTCGGCCTGCATCGCCTTCGTCAGTGCCTTGGTGAACTGTTGTTTCTGCTCCACTCGGCGCATGCGATCGTGGTCGGCCAACCCGATAGCGTGGGCACGGGGGGTGAGGCGTAGGTCTGCATTGTCCTGGCGGAGCAGGATGCGGAACTCGGCCCGGCTGGTGAACATCCGGTAGGGCTCTTCGGTGCCTTTCGTGATGAGGTCGTCGATGAGCACGCCGATGTAGGCCTCGTCCCTGCGGAGGATGAAAGGCTCCTGCTCGGCCAACTTCAGGTGGGCGTTGATGCCGGCAATCAGTCCTTGGCAAGCGGCTTCCTCATAGCCCGTTGTGCCGTTGATCTGGCCCGCGAAGTATAGCCCTTCGACCAGCTTCGTCTCCAACGTATGCTTCAGCTGAGTGGGTGGGAAGTAGTCATATTCCACTGCATAGCCGGGACGGAACATGCGGGCGTTGGCGAAGCCGGGGATGCGCCTCAGTGCGGCCAGCTGCACCTCTTCCGGCAGGCTGGTGGAGAAGCCGTTGATATAGGTCTCCACCGTGTCCCAGCCTTCCGGTTCCACGAAGATCTGGTGGCGGTCCTTGTCCGCGAAGCGGTCGATCTTGTCCTCGATGCTGGGGCAGTACCGGGGTCCGATGCCCTGGATGCGGCCATTGAACATGGGGCTCCGGTCGAAGCCGGTCCGCAGGATGTCATGCACCTCGGGGCTGGTGTAGGTCATCCAACAGCTGAGCTGGCGTACGAGCGGCCGGGTGGTGGGGGAGTAGCTGAACTTGCCCGGCTGCACATCACCCGGCTGCTCCTCCATCACGCTGTAGTCGATGCTGCGACCATCCACCCGAGGGGGCGTTCCGGTCTTCATGCGACCGGCCTCGAAGCCGAGTTCCACCAGCTGTTCGGTGATGCCATGGCTGGCCTTTTCACCGGCCCGGCCACCCCCGATCTGGCGCTCCCCGATGTGCATCACCCCGTTCATGAAGGTGCCGCTGGTGAGGATCACCGCACGGCAGGGGATGCGCATGCCGAGCCCGGTGCGGACGCCAGTCACCTGCCCGCCTTCCACCTCGATGCGGACCACACTGTCCTGCCAGAAGTGGACTTTCGGGGTCTGCTCCAGGAGCCTCCGCCATTCCGCTGCGAAGAGGTTGCGGTCGTTCTGGGTGCGGGGGCTCCACATGGCGGGACCCTTGCTCCGGTTCAGCATGCGGAACTGCACCGCGCTGCGATCGCTCACGATGCCCGAGTAGCCGCCCAGCGCATCGATCTCGCGAACGATCTGGCCCTTGGCCACCCCACCCATGGCGGGGTTGCAGCTCATTTGCCCGATGACGCCCATGTTCATGGTCACCATCAGGACCTTCGAGCCCAGGTTCGCGGCCGCTGCTGCAGCCTCACATCCGGCATGGCCACCACCGACCACCACCACGTCATATGCCTCCAAAGTGCTCATGGCTTGTTCCTCAACGAAGTGTTCCACGTGGAACCTGGCCTTAATGGCCTGATCAATAGGGTCCTGAACCCATGGGGCAGGTACAGGTCCCATGGACGCAGCAAAGTTAGATCCCATACCGATCGGCCCCGGACCGTGTGCGTCTCTGGGCGATACCCTGATGGGGGTCAGGCCACAGGTTGACGATCGTCCTGTTCGCGCCCTGCGCCCGGCGATAGCTTTTCGGGAAATCTTCAGACCATGCGCACATCCGTACTCCTCCTCTTCATCGCGGCCACCTGTTCCGTGCAGGGGCAGGTCGCTTGACAGCAGGAAACATCCTGCCCAGGCGATGGCCGCTCCCATGCCTTCGCGGTAGCGCTGGGCGACCAAGCGTATGCCGGCACAGGACAGATCGGCGAGACCCCGGCTACCTGGACGACTTCTGGAAGTACGATCCCGGCACGGACACCTGGACCGCCCTGGCGGACTTTCCCGGAGGCGCACGGTCGGGTGTGTCGGCCTGGTCCGCAGGGGGGGCGTCTGTTTGCTGGGTTCGGCTGGAACGGTACCAGTGTGATCAACGACCTGTATGAGTACCTGCCGGCCAGCAACACGTGGGGGACCCGCCTTGGCGTGGCCGGAGGGGCTTTTCGTACGCCCCCGGTTTTGTGGTGGGCAATGTGCTGTACGTCGGCCCCCAGAGCGGGCACCAACCACATGATGTCCTACGACATCACCACGGGGCAGTGGTCCACCGTGGCGGACTTCCCGGGAACGTGGCGCAACCGCCATGTGGCCTTCGCGGTGGACGGCAAGGGCTACATGGGTGGCGGGCGCGATGCCAGCGATAACGTGCTCATCGACTGGTGGGTCTATGACCCCGCTACGGACAGTTGGTCCTCCATCGCCAACCTGGAACCCGCCACGGACGAGAGCAGCGCGTGCGTGGTGAACGGCTCGGGCTATGTGCTCGATGCGGGCAGCGGCGAAGGCGACCTGTTCCGCTACAACGTGGCCACTGACGAGTGGGTGCTGGAAGGCACCCTGCCCATCTACCGGCTATCGCGCGGGTCCATGTTCAGCATCGGTGGCACGGGCTATCATGCCTTCGGGCTGAAGCGGGTACTGGCCAACCTGGTGCACTCCAACGAGCTGTGGTCCTTCACGCCCATGGTGGGCATCGCCGAGGCGGGTGCCCTTGGGGCCATTTCCGTGCGGTATGAGGCCGACGGATCGGTCTGGCTGTCCTCCGACCGCTTGGTGCCCTCCGGAGCGCTCCTGCAGGTGCAGGATGCGGCCGGCCGTATGCTGGAGCAGCGCAACCTGGCCGCTGGTGTGCCGCTACAGGTGCGCATCACCCCTGATGGCCGTACCCCGGGTCTCCGCGTGGTGAGCATCCGCAGCAACGACCGCCCTGTGGTGTGCCGGGTGGTCCTGTAGGTCCTGACCGCGCCCCCGGGCTATCTTCGGGACCATGCGTCAGGTCCTGCTCGTCCTGTTCCTGCTGGCCGCGCAAGTGGTCCTTGCCTGTGCGTGGAAAGGCAGCTATGCCGGTACGCTGCAAGGCGTTCCGGTGGTGCTTCTGCTGGACTGCTCCGAGGGGGTCTACACGGGCCTCATAGAGGCCGAAGGGTATCCGTATGCGGTGCGCCTGACACCCAACGGCTCAACGACCGCCACCGGAACCTTCAGCGACCCACAGTTGGGCGGTGTGCTCTCGTGCACGGCCAGGTGGCGGGAGGGTACCCTTGAGCTGCACATCGGCGAGGAGGAGGCCGCTGCGGGGGTCAAGCTTTTGCACCTGGTGTTCCAGCGGACCTCGGCCGCGCCTCCTGCACCGGCCCCGCCGGCAGTGGAGGAGGGTATCAGCGATGCCCGCCTCATCGGCACTTGGACCTACTCGGAGAGCTACGTGAGCGGCTCCTACTCCTTCGCCACCGAATGGCGCCTCACCCTGCTGGCCGATGGCACCCTGCGGCAGGTGGGCCGAACAGTGGGCGGCGGGCCTGATGTGAGCGGCGACAGCGGGGAAGGGGAGGTGGCCACGGGCCGCTGGCGCACCCGGGATGGGCACTTGGAGCTGGACGCCGGGGCAGGCTTCGCACCCCATGCCCGTTACGTGTGCGATGGCGACCGGGTGATGTTCACCCTGGCCAACGGCGACAAGCAGGTGTGGGTGCGGGAGTGAGCCCCGCGTGCTACTTGTACTGCTTGGCGGCCGCCTTGTGCGCCTTGGCGATGGCCTTGGCCAGGGAGGCCGGTTCCAGCACGCGCACACCCTCGCCCATGGCCAGCAGTTCGTTGTGCAGCTCGCGGTTGGGCTGCACGAGCAGCTCGATCACGGTGCTGTCCTTGTCCTCCTTCACCACCTTCTGGCTGGGGTGCATGGGCAGGGCCTTCACGTACTTGGCCTGCAGCGGGGTGAAGCGCAACACCACGCGCTCCACCTTGCCGGGCGAGGCGTCCACCCCGATGATGTGGGCGTAGAAGGCCTCCACCTTGGACCGGTCGGTGGCCGCGAAGCGCTTCTGCGTGAGCGACACGGCGGTGATGCGGTCCAACCCCAGGGAGATGGGGTTGGCATACCCGTCGGCGAGGCCCAGCACGTACCAGCGTCCGCCGTACTCCTTCAGCAGGAAGGGCCGCATGCGGAAGTCGCGTCCCTCCTCCTTTTGGAAGCGGTGGTAGGCGATGTCCACCCAGCGCCGTTCGCGGATGGCCCGCAGCAGGGCGCCCCAGTGCTGCAAGCCCTGCAGCGTTCCGTTGCGCTCCATGATCACATGGTCGGCCGCACTGCGCAGGTCGGTGCCGCTGCCAGCCAGCAGTTCGCCCAGCACGGCGCGCTCCAGCAGGGGCATCACGCTGTGTCGCCCGTCGCGCGTGGGCGGCAGGTGGTAGGTGTTGCTGTCGCGGTCGTAGGTGACCTCCAGGCCCAGTTCCACGCGGATCTGTTCGATGTCGCGCTGCAGGGTGCGCGCACTGAGCTCGAAGCCGTGCTGGTGGAGCTCCTCCTGGATCTGCGCGAAGGTGGGCGCGTGCTTCACCTGCTCCAGGATGAGCAGGAAGCGCTTGAGCTTGCCTTGGAAGGACATGGGCGTTGATGTGCGGAACGTGAAGGTGGGAAAATGCGCCGGGATGACAACCGACAGGTGAAGGCCATGGCCACCGCACCATCTTTGAGAGGACCGTCAAGCCCTCTGGGGCATGGTACTTGCGCGCATGTTCCACACGCCACTCCCGATGAACCGCTGCGCATTCCTCCTCCTGCCCTTGTTGCTGCTGGTGCTGCCCGCGGACGGTGCGGCAATGGCCAGCGCCCCCACCGAAGACCAGTGGCCATTGCGCTTCACCTCCGGCACGGACGAGGTGCAGGTGTACGCGCCCCAGCCGGAGCACATCGAAGGGGATCACTTCACGGTGCGCTTCGCGGTGTCCATCAAGCGCGCCGTCGACCCCGATCCGGTCTTCGGGTCGGTGTGGGGCGATGGGCTGATGGCGGTGGACCGCACCACGCGCCTGGCGACGCTGGTGAGCCTGGAGGTGAGCGACGTGCATTTTCCCGATCCCGTGGGCCGCGAGGCCGTGCGCATCGGGGTGATGTTGTCGCGTGAGATCCCCCGGAACACGCAGCCCTTCTCCATTGACTGGCTGATCGCGGCGCTGGAGGAGGAGAACAACCCCGACGATGCCTATTGGAACGAGCCCCCCGAGGTGATCTACATGGAGCGGCCGGCCGTGCTGGTCTATGTCGATGGGGATCCGCAGTACCTGCGCCTGGAGCGCCCCTCCACCTACGGAGACCCGCTCTACGACGACATCGCCACCGATGTGGACCGCGTGCTGAACACGCCCTACCTGCTGCTGCGCTACCGCAAGAGCGCCCACTTCCTGTATGGTTCGGGTCAATGGTTCAAGGCGCACGAGCTGATGGGTCCCTATGCGAACACCAACGATGTACCCGCCTCGCTGCGTTCGCTCGCGGCTTCCGTGGACACCGTCAAGTCCCTGGGCACCGCCACGGCCCGGGTCCCCGCCATCGTGGTGCGCACCACGCCGGCCATCCTGCTCGATCTGGACGGTCCTCCGCAGATAAAGCCCATCCAAGGCACCGGTCTCCTTTACGCCACCAATACCGACAAGGACCTGTTCCTGGAGATCGCCACGCAACGCTACTTCCTGCTCACGGCCGGTCGATGGTCGGCCACCAGTGACCTGCAGAAGGGTCCCTGGCGCTATGTGCCGCCCGACCAGTTGCCCTCCGACTTCGCCCGCATTCCCGAGGGCTCGCCCAAGGATGGCGTGCTGGCCCACGTGGCCGGCACAGCGGCCGCCCGCGAGGCCGCCCGCGACGCCTACATCCCGCAGACCGCCACGGTGGACCGCCGCACGGCCACGCTGTCGGTGATCTACGATGGCGAACCGCGCTTCGAGCGCATCGACGGCACCGATGTGTACCTCGCCGTGAACGCGAACACCACCGTGCTGCGCATCCAGGAGCATTACCACGCGTGCCACAATGCGGTGTGGTTCGATGCGCCGACCGCTGAGGGACCCTGGGTGGTGAGCACCGAGGTACCGGCCATGGTGGAGGACATCCCGCCGAGCAGCCCCGCCTACAACACGCGCTACGTGGAGATCTACGACCATGATGATGTGCAGGTCGTGACGGGCTACACCCCGGGCTACCTCGGTACCTACATCCAGCACGGCGTGGTGGTGATGGGCACGGGATTCTACTACCCCTACTGGCCTGGCCTGTGGTACCCGCGACCCTTCACCTGGGGCTTCAACATGTACTACGACCCCTGGATGGGCTGGAGCTTCGGGGCGGGGTGGGGCTGGAACTGGTTCTATCCCGGATGGCTCTACGGGCCGTGGTACGGTCCGGCGTACACCTGGTATGGCTGGGGCCCCTGGGGTTGGTGGGGGCCTTGGCACTACTGTCCGCCCTGGACGCCGAACCCGCGCCCGGCGTTCTACGGGCACCGGCCCTCCCTGGCCGATGGTACGTCCCCCCGGACACCCACGGCCTCTCCCATGGACCTCTACCGTGCCGAACGTCGTCCGGGGGTGAACCCCACGGAGCTGGCCCGCCCAGCGCGTCCTTCCCCCATCGAAGCCCCACCCGCGCGGCCCACCGCCACCAAGCCGGACAGCCGGGACCACTTCACGGACCCTGCAGGCAACGTGTACCGCCGTGATGGTCAGCAATTGCAGCGCTACGAGAACGGCACGTGGAGGCCTGCCACCACACCGGCCCCACCTCCTGCGCGACCGCCGGTGATCGCCCGTCCGTCCCCGACCCCCCGCCCGCCCATGGCTCCGCAGGAGATCCAGATCCGCCGCGACCGCGGTCAGCAGCGGGTGATCGACCAGCGGCAGTACCAGCAACGCCCGCCAGCTCCGCAGCCGCGTCCGGCGGCCCCCCAGCAACGCCAGGTAGCGCCCCAGCAGCGGCAGCAGGCGCCTCCTCCGTCGCCACCCGCCCGCCCAGCGCCACAGCGCAAGCGTTGATCGGGGCGGAAGGTCCCCGGCTCCCCGGTGCGGCTCCGTGCGCGCGTTGCTCCGGTGCGTACCACGACCTGCGCCGCCTCCACGACCAGTGGTCGCAGAGCCTTCCACCTGGGGTGGACGGACCGGGGAGAGGGTAGGGGAGGTGCTGGCAAGGTGGAGTTGCTACAACGACAAAGGGTGACGGAGGGGCTGATCCGAGCCGAACAGTGGAGGTACTGTCCGATGGGGAACGACCGAGGGCGCGCTGTCCGGTGAAGAACAGCGCGCCCTCGGCACTTCTGGGGAGCTTTCCCTACGGCAACGAACCGGCCTTCACGTTCGTGGGCACCACCCCGCCGATGTTCTGCAGGATGAGGTCGCGGTCATTGCCGACGCCCGTGTACTTCACCTGGCCATCGAGGTTGAGGTCCTCGTCCCGATAAGCGTCCACCGTGTTGGTGGGGACGGTGCCTCCGATGAGCTGCAGGATGAGGTCGCGGTCGTTGTTCATGTTGGTATAGACCACCTGTCCATCCGCATTGGCATCTCCTGCCCAGAGCGCTTCCACGGGGAAGGCCCCGGCCAGGCTCTTGCGCGCGGCGCCACCTTCCACGGCCGTTCCGGTAAGGGTCAGGTCAACGGTGGCGGTCACGGCGCCCACGGTGATATCGGTGGCGGTCATCACACCCAGGTGATTGCGATGGCGCACCGCCACCCGGTATGATCCCGAAGCGACACCCACAAAGCGCAGGGCGCTCAGGCCATCCACGTCCACCACATCCCCATCGCGCTGCAGCAGACCGGCCCGGCTGTGCAGCACCATGGCTGTGTTGGCCGGGTCGCGCAGTTCGATCAGCACCCAATCCACAATGGCGTTGGTGCCGCTTGCGGCCAGCACGGCGGGTGTCACCGTCTCATTGCCCGGATGGTCGAACGCTGCTCCACCATAGGGATGTGCAAGGGGGAAAGAGGCCAGCACGCGCAGGGGATCCCTCATCAGCCCGAAGCTCGGGTCATAGGCCCCTTCAAGCACCATGCGGACCTGGAGGAACAGTGCGGCAGGCGTGCCTGTGCAGAGGCAATCGGCTCCGAGGATATCGTTCTCGGTGAGCGGGTCCCCATCGTTGCACGTAGACCCCACCCCACCCGGCGCGTTCGGACAGCTGTCGATGCAATCCGCGAGCCCGTCGCTGTCGGTGTCCACATCCGGCGTGCCGCATCCGCAGGCTCCCGGTGCGGTCTTGTCCGCATCACCAGGGCACTGGTCGTTCGTGTTCGCTACGAAGCCGGGAGGTTGTGTGCAGCTCGCCTGCGATACGGAGGGATCACCCGCGCCATCGCCGTCGGCATCGGCATACCAGATGGTGGGTTGTTCCACGGTGATCATCACCGGCATGTACGATGAACCGCAGCCCAGGGTGCTGGTGATGCTCCAGCGCAGTTCCACCGGTCCGCTTCCACCGGTGTGGGTGAAGGTGGCGTTGGGCGTGGAGGCATCCGGCGTGAAGGTGCCCGTGCCGCCACCTGCCACCACCCACCCGCCGGTGCCTACCGCGGGGGTGTTCCCACCCAGGCCGGACGTGGTGCCGTTGGCGCAGATCGTCTGCGGACCTCCGGCGATGGCGATGGTGGGCTGTTCCAAGGTGATGACCACCGGCATGTAGGAGCTGCCGCATCCGAACGCATCACTGATCGTCCAACGCAGTTCGATGGGCCCACTGCCTCCGGTATGGGTGAAGGTGGCGTTCGGCGTTGAGGCGTTGGGGCTGAAGGTGCCTGTGCCTCCGCTGGCCACGCTCCAGGTCCCGGTGCCCACCACGGGCGTGTTGCCCCCCAGCCCGGCCGAGGTGCCGAACGCACAGATGGTCTGCGGACCGCCCGCGATCGCGATGGTCGGCGCGGGGGCGATGGTGATGCTCACCGTGGCCGAGGAGGGCGCGCAGGGGCTGTTGCTGATGGTCCAGCGGAGCACCACCGGGCCTGTGCCACCCGTGTGTGTGAAGGTGGCGTTGGCCGCGGTTACACTGCTGAAGGTGCCTGTTCCACCGCTTTCCACGCTCCACATGCCGGTGCCCACGGCAGGGGCACTCCCGCCCAGTTCGGCAGTGGTGCCGAAAGCGCAGATGGTCTGCGGCCCACCTGCGGTTGCGGTGGTGGGCAGCTGGCTGATGTTCACCGTGACATCGGCGAACGAGGGCGTGCAGGTACTGTTGCTGATCGTCCAGCGCAGCACAAGAGGGCCGGCTCCCCCCGTGTGTGCGAAGGTGGCGTTGGGCAGGTTGACGTTCGAGAAGAAGCCTGTACCACCGCTCACCACGCTCCAGGTGCCCGTGCCCACGCTGGGTGTGTTCCCACCCAGGCCCGGGGTGATGTTGAACCTGCAGATGGTGAGGTTGCCGCCCACAGAGGCGGTGGATGGCGGCTGCGCAATGTTCACCACGACATCGGCCGACGAGGCGGGGCAGTTGCCGTTACTTATCGTCCACCGCAGGATGAACGGTCCGGCTCCACCGGTGTGGGTGAAGGTGGCGTTGGGCGCGCTACTGCTGGAGAAGGTGCCGGTGCCGCCGCTGATCACGCTCCAGGCGCCGGTGCCGAACGTGGGGGTATTGCCACCCAGCCCGGAGGTGGTGCCCAAGGTGCAGATGGTCTGTGTTCCACCCACGGTGGCCGTGGTCGGGGGCTGGGTGATGTTCACCGTGACATCGGCGGACGAAGCGGTGCAACCGCTGTTGCTGATGGTCCAGCGCAGCACCACGGGTCCGGCACCACCGGTATGGGTGAAGGTGGTGTTGGGCAGGCTGGCATTGGCGAAGGTGCCCGTGCCGCCGCTCACCACGCTCCAGGCGCCGGTGCCTACGGTGGGACTGTTACCGCCCAGGCCGGCCGTGGTGCCCAGCGCACAGATGGTCTGCGTTCCGCCCACCGTGGCGGTGGAGGGTGGAAGGAGGCGTGTGAACGACCAGGTGGGACAAGCGGCGAACGGGGTCCCGTTGGCGTTCCGGGGCACCACGCGCCAGTTGTAGGGCGAGCCCGTCACGGTGTTCGCCACGTAGCTCGTGCCGGCCTGGTTCACGCTCACCAACGTGGTGGCACTGCCCTGGTCCAGGTACACATCGTAGCCCGTGGCGGTGGCCACCGTGGGCCAGCTGAGCGTGACATTGAAGTTGCTGCTGCACACGGTGCTGCCGTTGGCGGGTGCGGTGTAGGCCGCATTGCACGAGGGCGGTGCGCCACAGCTCACGTTCAGGGTGAACGCGCTGGTGCTGGAGTTGCCGAAGACCTTGATGTAGTAGGTGACACCGGTGGTGGCCGCCCATTGATAGCTCGCCGCACTGCCCGAACAGGTGGGCCCGTTGGCATCGTTGCCGCCGATGCAGGTGAGCGCACCACAGGTGCCCTGGTACACCGCGATGCGGCTGTCCCAGCCGGAGGTGGCGCAGAGACTGGCGGTGATCACCTGGCCTGTGGTGCCGGTGGTGGTGTACCACACGGCCGGCTGTGATTGGGCCACTCCGCAGGTGGTGGTGCCCTCGAAGGCCCCGGTGCTGGTGGCGTTCACCGTGGTGCCCGGCGTGGAACTGCCGCAGCTCACGGCCTGTGCGTTGCACACCTGGTCATTGGCCGGCGGTGGCGGGCCGCAGGTCACATCCAGGTTGAAGGTGGAGTTGCTGCTCCCGCCGTGCACCTTGATGTAGTACGTGGAGCCGGTGGTGCCGGGCCAGGAGAAGCTCGCAGGCGTTCCGGCGCATGAGGGCCCGTCATTGTCGTTGCCGCCGATGCAGGTGAGCCCGGTGCAGGTGCCGGAGTAGACGGAGATCCGGCTGTCCCAGGCCGCCGTGCCGCACAGGCTCACGGTGTGGATGTTGCCCGTGATGCCCTGCAGGGTGTACCACACGCCGGGCATGGACTGGGCCACGCCGCAGGTGGTGGTGCCTTCATCCGTGCCCGTACTGGTGCCAAAAGTGGTGCGGCCGGGCACGGTGGTGTTGCAGGTCAGCGGCTGCGCATCGCACACCAGGTCGTTGGTGGGCAGGCAGCTCAGGCCGATGCCGAACCCACCCGTGGCCACGGCGCCATGCACCTTGATGAAGTAGGTGACCCCCGTGACGCTGGGCCATTCATAGCTGGCGAAGTTCCCTGTGCAGGCAGGTCCGTTGTTGTCGTTCCCCCCGATGCAGGTGAGCCCGGTACACGTACCCGTGTACACTGAGATGCGGCTGTCCAGGGAACCTTCGCCACAGGTGCTCACGCGGTAGGTGGTGCCAGTGCTTCCGGCCACCGAATACCACACTCCGGGCTGGGCCTGCGGTACGCCGCAGGTGGTGGTGCCTTCGTAGATGCCGCTGTCCGTGGCCCCCAGCGTGGTGCCGGTGATGAAGGTGCCGCAGCTGAGCGGCCATGGGCTGCACACCAGGTCGTTGGAAGGCACCGGCGTGGTGCACGACACGTTGAGGCTGAAGGCGTCGTTGCTGCTGGCGCCGTGCACCTTGATCCAGTAGAAGGTGTTGGCCCCGTTCCACGAGAAGCTTGCCGGCGTTCCGCCACAAGCCGGGCCGTTGTCGTCGTTGCCACCGATGCAGTTCAGGGCGGAGCAGCTGCCGGAATAGACCGAGATCCGGCTGTTCCATCCCGCGGTGCCGCAGAGGCTGGCCGTGAGCGTGCTGCCCGATTGGCCATAGACGCGGTACCACACACCAGGCTGTGATTGTGCCACGCCGCATGTGGTGCCGCCTTCCGAAGCACCTGTGCTCGTGCCGTTCACCGTGTACCCGGCCGTGGTGCTGTTGCAGCTGATGTTCGCGGCGTTGCAGGCCTCATCGTTGGCCGGCACCGCGTCCACACAGGTGGTGTTCAGCACGAAGTTGTTGTTGCTGCTGTATCCCCACACCTTGATGTAGTAGGTGGTGCCGGTGAGGCTTTGCCAGCTGTAGCTCGCCGATTGCGAAGTGCAGGCCGGGCCGTTGGAGTCATTGCCGCCGATGCACGTCAAGGCACCGCACGTGCCGCTGTACACGGCGATGCGGCTATCCCAGGCGGTGGCGCACAGGCTGGCCGTGATGGTGCGCCCGGTGGTGCCCTGGATGCGGTACCACACGGCGGGCACACTGCCCTGGCCGAAGCCGCAGACATCGCCCCCTTCGCTGGTGCCGGTGCCCGTGGCGTTCAGGGTGCTGCCGTTGACGCTGCTGCCGCAGGTCACGTCCTGGGCCGCGCAGACCTGGTCGTTCGCGGGCGATAGCGCAAGGGTGAAGGCCCCGGTACTGGTGGCACCGTGCACCTTGATGAAATACGTCACGCCCGTGGTGGCGGCCCAGGAGAAGCTCGCCGGCGTGCCATTGCACGAAGGCCCGTTGTCATCGTTGCCGCCGATGCAGGTGAGCGATGTGCAGGTGCCGCTGTACACACTGATCCGCGAGTTGAAGCCCGCGCTCTGGCACAGGCTGGCGGTGAAGGTGGCGCCGGTCACCCCGTTCACGCGGTACCAGACGCCGGGTTGCGATTGGGTCACGCCGCAGGTGGTGGTGCCCTCGTAGGTGCCGGTGCTGGTGGTGGCCCCGGTGCTGCCCGAGGTGGTGGAACCCGGTTCGATCACCGTGGCGTTGCACACCAGGTCGTTCAAGGTGCACTGGATGGTGCGCGTGCGGCTCACGGCCTGTGTGCCACAGGAACCGTTCGTGTGGATGTAGAAGCGGTAGACCCCCGTGCTCGTGGGACTGTAAGCGACCGAGTTGAAACCCCAGGCGAGGGCGGTCGTCCCGGTGGAGTTCCCGATGGTGATGAAGTCGCCGGAGACACTGCTGCGGAACGTATAGATGCTGCCGGCGGTGAGGCTCACCGTGTTGTACACGCCTGCGCTGGACGAGCTGCTAACCGTCTCGATCGCGCCCGAGCAGGTCGGGGTGAACGCCGGGAAGCCCGAGTCGTTCCCGGTCAGGCACTGGGCGGCCGCCGTGGGCCCTGCGAGCAGGAGGACCAGGCCCAGTGCGGCTTGTGCGCATCGTTCCAGCAGCATGGATGCATGGAGAGCGGTCGCGGACCTCGGAAGCAGGGTGTTGAGGGACATGGGTTCGGGCGGTTGAAAGCGCCCAAATCAACCGCGCCCGTCCCGCCTTGTCGATCCCTACTATTGCTCATCCCTCCCCACCGACCTGTGCGGCACGGGTGCGCGGCATCGGAATATCTTGCGGCGTGCGCTCCCTTGCTTCCGCCTGTGCCCTCGCCCTGGTGCTCAACGTATTGGGTCAGGGTCACGGCCTCTCCCCGGAGCGCTTCCTCTTTTCGGTGCGCCACTTCGGGGTGAAGGAAGGCCTTCCTCATCGTCGCGTGTCGCAGCTCGCGGCCGATCCGCAGGGCTACCTGTGGGCGGCCACTCCGGCGGGACTGGTGCGATGGGACGGATACGTCTTCGTGAACCACACCCGGGCGAACGGCCTGGCACGCGATGGTGCGGAACAGGTGGCCTGCGATGGGGATGGCCGGCTCTGGGTGCTCCACGAGGATGGCAAGCTCGACATCCTGGACCCACACACGGGAAAGGCGCTACCGGCGCGCGCGCATTTCGCCGGCAAGGGCATACCCCTCAGCGAGGAGCCGGTCACCGGCCTGGTGGCGGCCAACGATGGCACCATCGTCTATGCACAGGCGGGCCGGCTGGTCAGGTATCGTTCCGCCCAGAGCGGCTTCCAGGTCACCTCCCCGCTCTGTGGATCCAACCTCTTCCCCTACAAGGTGGAGGTGGCCGGCGATGTGTGGTGCATCTGTTCCCAAGGGCGCCGGGGTTGGAACGAGGGGGAGCTCATCCATGTGAACGCCTGGCCTGCTGCGGCCGATGGCCCGGGTCCCACCGTGACCCGCGTGGCGGGCATTTACAACGTCTTTCAAGGTGGGCACGACCTGCTGGACACCCTGCCCCGTCCCACGGTGGGCGTTGATGTGCTCCTGATGCGCGCCAGCGCCCGCGTGCATCCCACCCATGAGGTGGTGCCACGCAACGATGGGGCCGCTTTGGCGGAACAGCAGCTGGCCCTGGATGCCGGCATGGTGCGTATGCCGCTCGCGAAGGAGCTCTGCCTCGTGAACACCCAGTTCAGGCGCATGCGGGAGGGTGACGATCCGCAGCATGCGGAACTGCTCTTCGACATCGCCTCGGTCGTTCCGCAGGCCCGGTTCAAGACCTATGATGCCCTGCGGGACCGCCAGGGGAACCTCTGGATCGGCACCGAGTTCGGGCTTTACCAGGTGACCATCAGCGCCGATCGCTTCCAGCGCTGGTTGCACCGCGACCCATCCGGAGGCGTGGTGGGGACCAGTATCCGAGGCATGGCCGTGCAGGGGGGGCGCCTGCTGGTGAATACCGAGAACAGGGGGTTCTTTCAGTTGGATGCAGCTGATGGCCGGATCCTGACCGCCGATACGGCGTTGGTGCAAGGCCTGGGTCTGCATGCGGAAACGGATGGCACCATCTGGCTGGGACGGGCCGACCGCGTGGAGCGGCGCACCCAACAGGGAGTGGTCCGGACCGTGGAACTGGTCCCGCCGATCACGGACATCTGGAGCATGCTCCCCGTCGCCAACGATTGCCTGATGGTGGGTTCTGGCGCGGGCCTCGCGGTGATCGACGCTGGTGTGCAGGCACGCGGGAAGGTCCAGCAGGTGGTCCATCCGGCCCATCCCGCGCTGGACCGTGCGGCGGTCTACCACTTTCTGCGTGACCGCGATGGCGCCATTCTGGCCAGCACCAGCGCGGGGCTGTACGAACTGGATGGAACGGGCCTGGTGAGCAGGACACCGGCCGAACTGGCCGGGACCGCGGGAAAGCACATGGCACACCTGCTGATGAACGACATCCGTCACGTGCATGCCGACCCCGCGGGTGTGCTCTGTATGGCCACGGCCACGCAGGGCCTGGTGCGCTGGGACCGCAGCACCGGACAGGTGCGCGTGCTGGGCACGCGGGAGGGCTTCCCGCCGGGCAGCATCCACGCCACCTATGCGGATGCCCGCGGACACCTGTGGCTGCCCACCGATAACGGCCTGGTCCGCTACGACCCCGTCTCGGGCCAGGTGCATGTGTACACCACCGCGGATGGGCTCGCTCACGACGAGTTCAATCGGATCGCCCATGCACAGGGGCCGGATGGTCGGCTCTACTTCGGCGGCCTCAACGGCATCACGGTGGTCGACCCCACTGCGATGATGGGGTCGGAGGCTGCGATCGTCGCCCCGCTGGTGCTGGAGGCTGTGAAGGTGCAGCCCGACGGGATGGCCGGTCCGGTGGAGCTGACCCGCGAAGTGACCACGGGCGCCGGGATCACCCTGCGTCCCAGCGACCGCTACTTCACCGTGGCGCTGCGCCTCCTGAGCTTCCAGGACCCCGCCTTCATCCGCTACGCCTGGCGCATCGATGGTATCGACGAGGACTGGAACATCCAGCGCGACCCCGAACTCCGCTTCAACACGCTGCCCTATGGGGAGCACCAGCTGCGGATGCGGGCGATCGATGCGGATGGCCGCTGGAGCACCACCGAGCTGGTGGTGGGTGTGCATGCGGTGCGGCCGCTCCTCTTGCGGTGGTGGTCCATCAGCCTGATGGTCGTGCTGCTGGTGGCGCTGGTGGCCGCCTTCGTCCGCTACCGGGAGCGCCGCCTGCGCGAGGTGATGCAGGTGCGCGACCGCATCGCGCTCGACCTTCACGATGAGGTGGGCAGCACCCTGAGCAGCATCGTGCTGTTCAGCACGGCGGTGGCCAGGAACACCCACGGGCTTTCCGACAAGGCCACCTCCCTGTTGCAGCGGATCAAGGACAACAGCACGAAGGCCATGGAGAGCATGAACGACATCGTGTGGAGCGTGGACCCCGAGCACGACGAGCTCTCCGATGTGGTGGCCCGCATGCGCGCCTTCGCGCAGCCGCTTTGCGAGGCGCGCGACATCGATCTGCAGGTCGACATCCCGCCGGGCCTGCTGGCGCGCAAGCTGGGCATGACCGGCCGCAAGAACCTCTACCTGGTCTTCAAGGAGGCGGTGAACAACGCCGTGAAACACGCCCAATGCGACCGGATCCAGGTCACCATGTGGCGTGAGGGCGACGACCTGGTGTTGCGTGTGGCCGACAATGGCCGGGGCATGAGCAACAGCGAGTCCGCGTTGGGGGGCAATGGCCTGGACAATATGCGCAAGCGGGCCGGCGAGATGAACGGAACGTGTGACTACAGGGCGGCATCGGGCGGCGGTACGGAGGTGTTGTTGCGCTTCCCGGCCCGCACCGATCAGTAGATCTAGGGATGTGCACCGATCAACGCCCGCCGCATCTTTGACCATCATGTCCGCTGCGAATGCACCGATCAAGGTGGCCGTCTTCGACGACAGCCGCGAACAACGCGATGGCCTGGCCGAGCTGCTGGGGTCCATGGACGTGTTGACCTGCGTGGGTGCCTTCCCCTCGGCGCGGCAGGTGGTGCGCGATGTGGAGGACTGCACGCCGGACGTGGTGCTGATGGACATGGACATGCCCGAGGTGGATGGCGTGATGGCCGTGGCCCTGCTCCGTGCCCGGTTCCCCGAGCTGCGCATCATCATGCTCACGGTGATCGAGGATGACGCCCGCATCTTCGCCGCCATCCGGGCCGGTGCGGATGGCTACTTCCTGAAGCAGACCCCCCCGGAACGGCTCATCGAGGGCATCCGGGATGCCATGGAGGGCGGCGCCCCGATGACGCCCAGCGTGGCGCGCCGCGTGCTCCGCATGATCGAGGGGGAGCGGCCCGCCGCCACCAGCGAGTTCCAACTGACCGAGCGCGAGAAGGAGATCCTCTCCATGCTCGTGAACGGGCACACCTACAAGCGGATCGCCTCCGAGCTGGGTATCTCCTTCAGCACGGTGAACCGGCACGTGACCCACGTCTACGCCAAGTTGCGCGTGCGCAGCGTGGGCGAGGCGGTGGCGCTGGCCGTGCGCAAGGGGTTGGCGTGAGCTGATCCGGCGTCATTGCTCATGAACACACAGGGCCGGGAGATCCTCCCGGCCCTGTGTGTTCATCAACCGATCGGAAAGCCCCTCAGGGCTTGAAGCAGCGTACCTCGCTGCCGCTCAGCGGGTACACAGTGTTGGTGATGGCGTCCACCTTGTGCGATGGCTGTAAGGCGCGCGCAAATTCATTCACGCACGGGTGGGTTGGAGGTCCGGCGAAGGGACAATTCAAGCGCCACCGATCGCCGGGCTGACCCTGTCAGGGTGCTTTCCCAGCTGGAGCAGGATGCCCAACTTGCGGCATGCGCGTGCCGATCCTGTTGCTGGCCCTGGCCCTTTCGTGGAGCCTCTCCGCCCAGGACACCCTGCATGTCCGTCCCCACGACCGCGCCACCATCGTCACGGACCCGGCTGCCGGGGTGCGGTCCTTCCCGGCCCGCGTGCAGTTCCCCAGGGCCGATCTGGACCTGCGGCAGGTGCTGCTCACTGTCACCTTCGCCTGCCCGGACAGCCTGCGCTGCGCCGAATGGGACTACCTCGACCACATCCTGGTGCATCCGCTGGGCAGCACCGACACCATCGAGGTAGCGCGCATGCTCACGCCCTATGGCGGCTTCTACCGCAACCCCTGGTCGTTCACCTGGCAGGTGGACGTCACCGACTTCAGCCCCCTGCTGCGCGACAGCGTGGAGGTGATCTACGTGCACAGCGGGTACGAGCCCAACAACGACCGCGGCTGGGCCGTGACGCTCGACTTCGCCTGCATCACCGGTCCGCCAGCCGCGCGGGTGCTCGCCGTCCACACCCTGCATCGCGGACAGTTCGCGTACGGCGATACGACCAAGCCCTTCGCTGCCGCCGTGCCTCCGCGCACCCTCGCCCTGGGTCCTTCCGCCGCCCTGGCCCGCGTGCGCCTGCACCAGACCGGCCATGGCATGCACGCCGATGATGGCTGTGCCGAGTTCTGCCGCAAGTGGCGCGAGGTGCGCTTCGATGGGCGCCCGGTGGACCGCCGCGACCTGTGGCGCGAGTGCGGCACCAACCCCCTGCAGCCGCAGGCCGGCACCTGGATCTTCGACCGCGGCAACTGGTGCCCCGGCGAGCTGCAGCAGCCCGATATCGTGGATGTGCCGCTCGCGGGCGGCTCATGCACCCACACCGTGGACGTGGTGATGGAACCCTATGCGCACGACAGCAGCACGGCGCACTGGAGCCTGGCCGCCTACCTGGTGGAGCTGGATGCCCCAAGGGCCAGGCACGATGCGGCGCTGGTGGACATCCTGGCACCCAGCGATGCACCGGTCCATCGCCTGCGCAAC
>CAUJFM010000123.1 GCA_963169595.1 Bacteroidota bacterium
CAGCGGTGTGGGTGCCGCGACCGATGCGGAGGCGTTGAAAAAGCACCCGGTGGCGATCTGGCTGGAGGCACAAGTGGCCTTGGAGGAGAGGGATGGCCTGTTGCACCGCCGCAAGCCAAAGCGCCTGGGTGAAGTGATCGATGAGCTGCATGCCGCATCGGGTGCGGATAAGGCGACATGCAAGCAGTTCCTGGCCGCGCTGTTGGAGTGGATCAGTGCTGTGAACCTGCATCTCCAGGACATAGGGCAGCGGTACACCATCCTCCCGTTCAAGCTGCATCAGTTCATCTCGCAGACCGGTGCGGTCTACACCACGCTTGACCAGGATGAGCACCGCTACATCACATTGGAGCCGGGCTTCTACAAGCAGGACGACCCCGATAAGAAGCCCATTTACCAGAACGTGTTCAGCCGGGCGAGCGGGCACCCCTTCATCTGTGTGACCTGGAACGGGGAAAAGCTGGAGCCCCGTGAGTTCCGCGAGTCCACCACGGACGATGAAGATGATGACCACACGATGGATGGCTACCTCATCGTGGGGGATGAAGTGTGGGACCCGAAGACGGATGTGGATTTCCTGCCGGAATCCTGGCTACGCCAAACGAAAGATGGCAAGGTGCCACGGACGGAGAAGAAGGACCAGTTCCCCATCCTGCTGCACTTTGATGAGTTCGGGAACTGCAGCACCACCGACAAGCTGAAATGGTGGGGTTGGTTCATGCGCAAGCCGTTGCTCTTCGACCCCACGAGCGGCGCCTTCTACGACAGCAAGACCAACGAAGGCACCAAGCTCACCAAGCTGGGCAGTGAAGGCCGAAGCACCTCCACCACCATCACGGCCTTCTCCATCCTGAACCGATTGAATGATGCGGGCTATAGCCGGAAGGACCAGAAGCTTCTGAGCTTTACGGATAACCGTCAGGACGCGGCCTTGCAGGCTGGTCACTTCAACGACTTCGTGCAAGTGGTTCGCCTGCGCGCAGGCATCTACAAAGCACTTGTGGATGCCCCGGACCACAGGCTGGACCACGCAACTCTGGGTGAAGCTGTGTTCAAGGCACTTGGGCTACCGATACTTGAGTTCGCCAACGCGAATGTGGAGCCAGCATTAGCCAGTGGGCGACGGCATTATGAGGAGGCATTCAAGGACCTGCTGTTCTACCGCGCTTTAGCTGATCTGCGCCGCAGCTGGCGTATCGTGTTGCCCAACCTTGAGCAATGCGGCCTTCTGGAGATAGGTTACCGCGACCTAACGGAGGATGTCACGGAGGATGGGTTCTGGGCGGGTGTTCCCATCGTGGAACAATTGGGCCACAAGGAGCGCGCGGAGTTCATCACCGAAGTGCTCGACTACTTCCGACTAGAATACGCCCTGTACAGCAAGAACTACCTCGTGCAAGAGCGAATGGGGCAGAAGCAGTCGGACATCATCGAGCGGCTGCGAATGCCGTGGTCCTTGGATAGAAAGGAGGAGTTACGCGTACCCTACTGGATCCGTATGGAGCCTTTGCAACGACAGCGAGACCTTGGCAGCAAGAGCATGGGCGCCTCCAGTACCTTGGGCAAATACATCAAGCTCTTCGCCCAGCAGAAGCGCATCACTATCGACCTGAAGGGTGATCACTACGTACGGTTCATCCATGTCCTGATGGGCAAGTTGGCCGAAGCGCAATACCTTCATGTGGAGCGGGCGCGTAGCCATAACAACGAAGAGGTGCCCATCTACAAACTGCGTATTGACAAGATCGAATGGCGGCTGGGCGATGGCGAGAAGGTCAAGGCCGATATAATCAAACGCCGTTCCTACAAGGAACAGGTGGTGCGGCCTAACATCTTCTTCCGCGACTTGTACCGGCGTGATATCGAACAGTTGCGACGACGCCGTGGCGAGGACCACACGGGGCAGTTGGGTACGGACCTGCGCATTGAACGGGAGGACCTCTTCCGAGAGGGCGAGATCAGCGCCTTGTTCTGCTCCCCCACCATGGAACTGGGCATCGATATCGGCGGATTGAGCGTGGTGCACATGCGCAACGCGCCACCCAACCCGGCGAACTACGCGCAACGTTCCGGTCGCGCAGGTCGAAGCGGGCAGGGTGCATTGGTGTTCACCTATTGCTCCAGCTATTCGCCGCACGACAGGCATTATTTCAACGAACAGAAGGAGCTGGTGGCCGGCGTGGTACAGGCCCCGCGCCTCGACCTGTTGAACAAGGAGCTGCTCACCGCACACCTCAACGCGCTTACCATCAGCGAGATCGGGCTGCCTGGCCTGGAGGGCACGGAAGAGAACAAGCCTTCCTTGATGAGCTTCGTGAACGAGGACCAGGAGGGTATGCCCTTGCTGGCCGAGGTGCGCAGTGGCCTGAGCATACAGCCCGGCAAGTTCGCCGAGCTGAAAGCGGCCTTCACCCGGGTGATCGCCGACATCAAGCCGGAGCTGAACGAGAAGGCCGGTTCGTGGTACAACGACCAATGGGTGGAACGCACCCTGAACGACATCGCCTCCAACCTCGATGCATCGTTGGACCGCTGGCGTAAGCTGTACAAGGCATCGCGCCTGCTCCTGAACAGGGCCACTGCCAAGCTCGATAGTGGCATCCTGGAGCCGGACGAGTACAAGAAGCAGAAGCGCAACGTGGACCATGCCACACGGCAGTTGAACCTGCTGCGGAACAACACCGGACGCCGATCCACCGAGCTTTCGGAGTTCTACCCCTACCGCTACCTCGCCGCCGAGGGCTTCCTGCCGGGCTACAACTTCACCCGCCTGCCCGTCCGCATCTTCCTGCCCACCAGCGATTCCTCCGGCGAGTTCATCTCCCGCCCGCGTTCCATCGCGTTGCGCGAGTTCGGGCCGATGAACCAGATCTACTACGGCGGCCGCAAGTACCGCGTGGCCCAGGTGGTGGTGCAGGATACGGACGCTGCGCTCACCGAGGCCAAGGTGAGCACCAAGGCCGGGTATTTCCTGGACAGCACCCAGAAGGACCTGGAGCTGTGCCCCTTCACCGGCTTGAACCTGAGCGACAATGCGAACCGCGAGAACCTGCACCACTTGCTGGAAATGGCCGAGAGCCGCGCGGAGGAGGTGGACCGCATCTCCTGCGAGGAGGAGGAGCGAATTTCACGCGGGTACGACATCAGCACCTACTTCACCGTGGATGGTGGAGCGATGGACCGCGTGAAGAAGGCCAAGGTGCGCGCCGACGGGAACACCATGCTGAACCTGGAGTACATCCCGGCGGCACGCTTGATCCACGTGAACAGGAAGTGGCGGGCCAACTCGGCCGAAGGCTTCCCGTTGGGCATGACCACCGGCGACTGGCGCGCATCCATGCCCGGGCCCGATGCCGGGTTGAAGCAGGACTACCAGCGCGTGAAGCTGTGGACCAGCAATCTGGCGGACGCCCTCTATATCGAACCGGTGCAGCCGTTGGGGCTGAACAGCGCGGGCGTTGTCACCCTGCAATACGCCATCAAACGGGCCATCGAGAACATCTTC
>CAUJFM010000124.1 GCA_963169595.1 Bacteroidota bacterium
GGCGCAGGCGGCGCTGCAGGCGGTCTCGATGGCGCCGTCCTGCACGGGCACACCGGCCTTCTTGGCGGCGAGCTTGCCGGCCTGGATGCTCTGCACGCACATGCTGCACTTCTCGATCACACCGCGGCCACGCACCGTCACATCCGGGTTCAGCACCATGCGGCCCAGATCGTCCCAAGCGGGGTTCACCTCGGCGAACTTGTCGGTGACGTAGTTGAACCAGTTGAAGCGACGCACCTTGTAGGGGCAGTTGTTCGCGCAGTAGCGCGTGCCGATGCAACGGTTGTAGGCCATCTGGTTGAGACCCTCGTTGCTGTGCGTGGTGGCGGCCACCGGGCACACCGTTTCGCACGGAGCGTGGTTGCAGTGCTGGCACATCACCGGCATGAACACCACTCGCGGGGTCTCGCTGGGCACCTCCATCTTGAGGTACATGTCGATCTTGCCCAGGTCCTCCTCCTTCGCGCGCTCCTTGGTCATGTCGGAGCTGTAGTAGCGGTCCAGGCGCAGCCAGTGCATCTCGCGGCTGCGGCGCACCTCGTCCTTGCCCACCACGGGGATGTTGTTCTCGCTGTTGCAGGCGGTGATGCACGCCCCGCAGCCGATGCAGCTGTTGAGGTCGATGCTCAGGCCCCAGCGGTGGCCCACGCCTTCCACGGCGTGCTCCTCCCACAGGTCGAACTCCAGCACGGACTTCTTGTCCAGCGCGTTGATCTTGCCGTCGCCGTTCACGTCCTCGTGCACGGCCAGCTGGTGCGGGTGGTTGTAGGCGTTCTTGTCGCCGGCCTTGTAGGTCTTCAGCGAGGTCTCCTTCACCACACTATGGCGGTCCATGTGGGTGAGGTGGGTCTGCGTGATGGCCACGGGGTAGGTGGCACCGGTGGCGGCCACCGTCACGTTCAGCACCTCGTAGCTCACCGTGCCCTCGGCCACGCGGGCCAGGGGGTAGGCGTTGCGGCCCACAGGCTTGAACTCACCGTTGTGGTCGGTGGTGCAGGCCGCACGGCCCACCTTTTCACCGTTCTCGCCACGGCCGTAACCGAGGGCCACAGCGATGGTGCCGGGTTTCTGGCCGGGCACGGGCACCACGGGCAAGGTCAGCTCGCGGTCGCCGGCCTTCACTGTCACGAGGCTGGCCGGGGCCTGCTCGCCGAGGTACATGTTGAGGCCCAGCTTCTCCACGTCCGACGGCGCCATGCACACGTAGTTGTCCCACGTGATCTTGGTCAGCGGATCGGGCATCTCCTGCAGCCAGGGGTTGTTGGCGTGCTGGCCGTTGCCGATGGCCTCGGTGGTGTAGTGCGCAAGCTCCCACTCACCGGCACCACTGGCGGCCTGCTTGGCCGCGGCGGCGGCGGCGGCCACATCACCGGCGAAGGTCACTGCGGTGGGCGTGGCCACATAGGCCTGGTACACGCCGTCGTGCACGGCCTGGTTCCACCGGTCCGCGAAGGGCATGGTGGAGCCGTGGCTGGCCAGGTTGGCCTCCCAAGTGGACTTGATGAAGCTGTGCCAGGAGGCGTAGGAACCCGTCCAGCGCAGCAGGCTCTCCTGCCACTGGCGCGTGTCGAAGAGGTTGCGGATGGCGGGCTGGGCCAGCGCGTAGTGGCCCACCTTGGGCATGAAGTCGTTCCAACTCTCCAGGTAGTGGTGGTCCGGGCAGGTCCACTGGCACAGGCTGGCGGTCTCGTCGGCATAGCCGCTGAAGCTCACCGAGAGGTCCACCTTGCCCAGGCCGGCCTTGAACTCGGCGGCGTTGGGCAGGCTGTAGGCGGGGTTCACACCGGCGATGAGCAGCGCGCCCACGGCACCGGCGTTCATGTCCTTCACCAGCTTGGCCACGGCGGCGTCATCCCCCTGCTTGAAGTAGGTGTGTCCATCGAGGTCGATGGTGCTGCCGTAGTTGCCGAGCATGCTGTTGATGCTGTTCACCAGCACCTGCACGCCTTCGTTGTTGCTGCCGGCCATCACCACGCTCCGGCCCTTCGCGGCCCACAGGGCGTCGGCGGCCTTGGCGGTGGCGGCATCGATCTCGGCCTTACTGCCACCCACGGGGGCCGCACCGGCCTTCTTCGCGATGTGGTCGTGCAGGCTGATCACGGCCAGGGGCAGCTCGCTCAGCTTCAGGGGCACGCGTACATCGGCGTTGGCGCCCGTGAGGCTCATGCGGGCCTCGAACTGGAAGTGCTTGTTCATGGCACCGTCCGGATCGCGGCGGTTGGCGTACTGCCAGGTGTGCTCACCGGTGCTGCCCCAGCTGCTGAGGAAGTCGGCGTCCACGCTCACGATCACGTCGGCCTTGGTCAGGTCGTACGAGGGCATCACCCGCTTCCCGAAGCTCTTCAGGTTCGCGTTGGTGAGGCCGCTGTAGCTGATGGCATCGTACTGCACGTGCTCCACCGTGGGGAACTTGGCCTGCAGGGCGGCCACGGCGGCCTTCGTGCTGGGGCTGATCACCGTGCCGGTGAGCACCACGATGCGCTTACCTGCGGCGGCGGTGGCACCGAGCTTGTCGGTGATGGCCTTGTCGGCATCAGCCCAGGTGGTGGGCACCAGTCCTCCCTCACCCTTCTGCATGGGGGCCTTCAGGCGCTCGCCGTCGTACAGCGACAGCACGGAACTGTTGATGCGGGCATTGATGCTGCCCTTGCCCACCTTGGGGTTGTGGTTGATGCCGAAGCGGGGGTTGCCCTTCACGTGGATGGGGCGGCCCTCGCGGGTCTTCACCAGCACGCTGGCGAAGTCCTCGCCATCATAGAAGGTGCTGGCATACCAGTTGGCCACGCCCGGGGTGATGTCCTCGGGCTTGTTCACGTAGGGGATCGACTTGACCACCGGGGTCTCGCAGGCGGCCAGGGTGGCGGCGCCCAGGGAGAATCCCAGGAACTTCAGGAAGTCGCGGCGGCCAGTGCTGGCGCCTTGGAGCTTCGGATCACCGAGCACCTGGTCGATGGCCAGGTCCTGCGGGAACTCGTTCTCCCGTCCCTTGATCGCTTCGGGGTGCTGATGCAGGTCCCCGAGGTCCATCCAGTATCGCTTCGTCGACATGCGCGGCGCGGTGTTCGGTCTTAGTAGTGGCACTTGGCGCATTCCCAGCCGCCAAGCTCCTTCACACTGATCTTGTCGTCCTCCAGGTATTGCTTGAGCTCGCGGTGACCCAGGTCGGTCTCGTGCAGGCGGCTCATCACCTCATCGTAGTAGCCGTTGCCGGCCATCTTCACTTCCTTCTGGTTGTGGCAGTCGATGCACCAGCCCATGGTGAGGGGCGCCCACTGCTCGGCCACGTCCATCTTCTCGTCGATGGGACCATGGCACTCCTGGCATTCGATCTTGCCCACGGCCACGTGCTGGGCGTGGTTGAAGTAGGCATGGTCGGGCAGGTTGTGCACCTTCACCCACTTCACGGGCTCCTCCTTGCCGGTGTATTTCTTCTCCACGGGGTCCCAGCCCACGGCCGCGTAGATCTTGGCGATCTCCTTGGTGCCCTCGGGCGTACGGCCCTGGTCCACCGCGGTGTGGCAGTTCATGCAGACGTTGGTGCTGGGGATGCCCGCGTGCTTGCTCTTCTCGGCGCTGCTGTGGCAGTACTGGCAGTTGATGGCCAGGTTGCCCGCCTCCACCTTGCCGGCGTGCAGGGTGTGGTTGAAGAGGATGGGCTGCTCGGGCTTGTAGTGCTCCACCTCGTCACCGCCGTACACCCCGATCACCCAGGCGGCGTCCCAGAGCTTCAGCACCAGGAAGACCACGAAGAAGAGGCCGATGATGCTGGCGAAGGCCTTGTTGTTCCAGGCCCACTCGCGGATGCGCTGGCCCATGGTCATGTCCGGCAGGGGCTGCTTGCCTTCGGCCTCCTGCACGGCATTGGCCAGGCTCTTCTTCACCCCGCCGAGGCTGAGCGCCACCACCAGGAAGAGGAGGGCCAGCACGGTGAGCCAAGGCCAGATGGGCCCCGCATCGGTGGGACCTTGAGGAGCACCAGGCTGTGCACCACCGCCTGCGGCCGTCTTCGGAGCGGGCGGGGCATAGTTGTCAGCATAGTACAGGATGGCGTCGATCTCCTCGTTGGTGAGGGCCTGCGGCGTCATCACGCTCTTGTTCCACTTGTTGAACAGCTCGTTGGCGTAAGCGTTGCCGGTCTTCAGGTAGTCCGTGCTGTTCTTGATCCAGGCGTAGATGTCGCCCTTGCCTTCCCAGCGGGCGCGAGCGCCTTTGATGGCCGGACCGGTGAGGTCCTTGTCAGGCTTGTGACAGGCTCCACAGTTGCCCTTGAAGAGCTTTTCCCCCTTGTCGTACAAGGCTTGGTCGGCAGGCTGGGCCTGCGCAACGGAAAGCACAAGGGTCAGGAAGATGGAAAAAGCGGCGTGGAGAAGCCCGGTGGAACGTTTGGAAATCCTTGCTACAAGCGGCATTCCGAGCAGTTTTGGAGGGACAAGGGCCCTTGGGACCGGCGGCAAAAATAGTCGGGGAAGCGATCGGGGGACGGTGCATGGACCTGCTTGCCATGGGGATGTCTCTATTTAGAGCATGTCTAAATAAGCTGCGTCCCATCGGGGCACCCCAAAGCACCCTTCCCACACGCCCTGCGGCATACTTTTGGCCTCCCTCCCACCCGATGCGTCGCGCGCTTCTTCTCACCGCTGCAATTGGTCTGGCCGCCTGGAGCCAGGCACAGGACGACCAGCGGCTGTTCCAACCCCACCGGCCTTCGCCGCAGGTGGTGGACACGCCGGTGACCGAACGTCCCACGGCGCTCACCGTCACCGTGGACCCGCGCATCGAGACCACCATGGCGCGCTATGCCGAGCTGGAACATCCGCAGCAGGGCTACCGGGTGCAGATCTTCCTGGGCGATCGGAAGACCGCCGAGGAGACCAAACGCACCTTCCTCCAGAAGTACCCGGACGTACCGGTATACCTCAGCTACCTGGCCCCCAACTTCCGCCTGCGGGTGGGCGACCTGCGCACCCGGCTGGATGCCGAACGGACCCTTACCGAGCTGCGCACCGACTATCCGGGCAGCTACATCGTGCCGGACGAGATCGGCATGCCGAAGCTGCCGACGCCCGCGCCCTGAGCGCGCCGGGCAGCCTTTGCTTTTCCAGCTCACCGCGTTCTCCGACCCGGTGGAAATGAAAGGACCGGTCCATGGACCGGTCCTTCCTGCTCGTATGATCGGCCTCCAGGGCCGGTCGCCTGTGATCAATCGGCCAGCGTGCGCTTCACCTCCTCGATGGTGAAGGCCTCCACGATGTCGCCGACCTTGATGTCGTTGAAGTTCTTGATGGAGAGGCCGCACTCGTAGCCGTGGGTCACCTCCTTCACGTCGTCCTTGAAGCGCTTCAGGGCATCGATCTCGCCGGTGTACACCACGATGCCGTCGCGGATCAGGCGCACGCGGTACTGGCGGGTGATCTTGCCGTCGAGCACGAAGCAGCCGGCCACGGTACCCACCTTGGTGATCTTGAAGACCTCGCGCACCTCGGCCGAGCCGGTGACCTTCTCCACCTCCTTCGGCGCCAGCATGCCTTCCATGGCCTGCTTGATCTCCTCGATGGCGTCGTAGATGATGGAATAGAGGCGGATATCGATCTCCTCCGTCTCGGCCAGCTTGCGGGCACCCGGGGTGGGACGCACCTGGAAGCCCACGATGATGGCGTTGGAGGCCGTGGCGAGCAGCACGTCGCTCTCGGCGATGGGGCCCACCGCGCGGTGGATCACGTTCACCTTGATCTGCTCGGTGCTCAGCTTCAGCAGTGAATCGGTGAGGGCCTCCACGGAGCCGTCCACGTCGCCCTTCACGATCAGGTTCAACTCCTTGAAGTCGCCGATGGCGAGTCGGCGGCCGATCTCGTCCAAGGTGATGTGTTTGTGGGTGCGGATGCCCTGTTCGCGCTGCAGCTGCTGGCGGCGGGTGGCGATGGTGCGGGCCTCGCGCTCGTCCTCGAACACATGGAACTGGTCACCGGCGTTCGGCGCACCGTCCAGGCCCAGGATGGAGACCGGCGTGGAGGGCGGTGCCTCGGCCACGCTCTGGCCACGCTCGTTGAACATGTTGCGGATGCGGCCGCTGTACTGACCGGCGAGGATGATGTCGCCCTTGCGCAGCGTGCCCGAATCCACCAGCAGGGTGGTGACATAGCCGCGGCCCTGTTCCAGGGTGCTCTCGATCACCACACCGTGGGCGCGCTTGCCGGGGTCTGCCTTCAGGTCGAGCATCTCGGCCTCGAGCAGCACCTTCTCCAGCAGCTGGTCCACACCCATGCCCTTCTTGGCACTGATCTCCTGGGTCTGGAACTTGCCACCCCACTCCTCCACCAGGATGTTCATCTGCGAGAGCTCCTCGCGGATCTTCTCCGGGTTGGCCTGGGGCTTGTCGATCTTGTTGAAGGCGAACACCATGGGCACGCCGGCGGCCTGCGCGTGGTTGATGGCCTCGCGGGTCTGGGGCATCACGCTGTCGTCCGCCGCGATCACGATGATGGCGATGTCGGTGACCTGCGCACCGCGGGCACGCATGGCGGTGAAGGCCTCGTGACCGGGGGTGTCCAGGAAGGTGATCCGCTTGCCGTTCTCCAGCATCACGCTGTAGGCACCGATGTGCTGGGTGATGCCACCGGCCTCACCCGCGATCACGTTGGCCTTGCGGATGTGATCGAGCAGGGAGGTCTTCCCGTGGTCCACGTGACCCATCACGGTGACGATGGGCGGGCGCGGTACCACGCGGGCGGGATCATCGGCCTCCTCGCCCAGGTTCTCCTGCACCTCGGCACCGACGAACTCCACCTTGAAGCCGTACTCCTCGGCGATCACCGAGAGGGTCTCGGCATCGAGGCGCTGATTGATGCTCACCATCATGCCCAGCGCGAAGCAGGCCTTGATGATGTCCGTGACGGGCAGGCCCATCATGGAGGCCAGTTCGCTGGCGGTCACGAACTCGGTGACCTTGAGGGTCTTGCCGGCCAGTTCGCGCGCGGCCTGTTCCTCCTCCATGCGCTGGTAGCGCTGGTCACGCTTGTCGCGGCGCAGCTTGGAGCCCTTGCTCTTGCTGCCACCGGTGAGGCGGGCGAGGGTCTCGCTCACCTTGCGCTTCACGGCGTTCTCGTCCAGCTCGCCGGGGCGGCCGGTGGAGGGGGCATTGCGCTGCTCCTGCTGCACGGCGCGGTCCACGTTCACGGGACCGGGTTTCACGATGCGTTTGCGACGGCCGCGTTCGGCGTCGGAACCGGGGCGTTCGGTGGGCTTGCGCTCCTTTTCCACGGGCAGTTCGATCTTGCCCAGGGTCTTCAGGCCGGCCAGCTTCTGCACGCTCACGCGGATGGTCTCCGGTCCGGTGGGTGCGGGGGGAGCGGCAGGCGCTTCGGGTGCGGCCGGGGCGGCGGGTGCCTCCGGTGCGGGTTCGGGGGTGGCGGCGACCACGGGGGCCGGGGCCTCGGGAGCAGGTGCTTCGGCGGCGGGCTCCTCGGCCTTGGCGGCCTTCTTGGTGGCCTTCTTCGGCTTGTCCAGGTCGATCTTGCCCAGGGTCTTCGGGCCCACGGCCTTCTCCACCCTGGCCTTGATCACCTCGGGCTCGGCCGGCGCGGCAGGCTCCGCAGGGGCCACGGGGGCGGGGGGTGCAGGGGCGGGGGCCTCCGGCTCGGGGGCCTTCGCCTTGGGCTCGGGCTTGGGAGCGGGCGCGGGCGTGGCGGCGGGGGCCTTCGCTTCGGGCTTGGGAGCGGTCAGGGCGATGGTCTCACGCTCCTGGCGCTGCTGCACCACCTGCTGGCTCTTGGCCTTGATCTCCTTGTCCGTGCCGAACTCGGCCTGCAACAGGTCATAGAGATCACCCGGGATCTTGGTGTTCGGGTTGCTCTCCACCTTGTGGCCCTTCTTTTCGAGGAACTCCACGACCGTGTGCAGGCCGAGGTTGAATTCCCGCGCCACCTTGCTCAGTCGTAGTCCTTTGTCCGTCGCTTCGCTCATCGTGCCTGTTGTCCGTTGCTCCTCCTGTTCGCTGGTCGTTGTCGCGCCGCCTGACCGGTCGGTGCGCCTCAGCCCTCCAGCTCGGCCTTCAGGATGCGCAGCACCTCGGCGATGGTCTCCTCCTCCAGGTCGGTGCGGCGCACCAGTTCCTCGGCGGGGATGTCCAGCACGCTACGCGCGGTGTCGCATCCAATGTTCTTCAGTTCGTCGATGATCCACTGATCGATCTCGTCGGCGAAATCGTCCAGCGCCACGTCGTCGGTGACCTCGTCGGTCTCGCGGTACACGTCGATGTCGAAGCCCGTGAGACGGCCGGCCAGCTTGATGTTGTGGCCGCCCTTGCCGATGGCGAGCGCCACCTGGTCGGGCTTCATGTACACCTCGGCGCGCTTGTGCTCCTGGTCCAGCTTGATGTCGCCCACCTTGGCGGGGCTCAGCGCACGCTGGATCAGCAGCTGCTCGTTCGCCGTGTAGTTGATCACGTCGATGTTCTCGTTCCGCAGCTCGCGCACGATGCCGTGGATGCGGCTGCCCTTCATGCCCACGCACGCGCCCACCGGATCGATGCGGTCGTCGTAGCTCTCCACGGCCACCTTGGCGCGCTCACCGGGCTCGCGCACGATGCGCTTGATGGTGATGAGGCCATCGGCCACCTCGGGCACCTCCTGCTCGAACAGTTTGGCGAGGAACTCGGGCGCGGTGCGGCTCAGGATCACCTTGGGGGTGTTGTTCACCATCTCCACCTTCCACACCACGGCGCGCACGTTGTCGCCCTTCTTGAAGAAGTCGCTCTTGATCTGCTGGTCCTTGGGCAGGATCAGCTCGTTGCCCTCGTCATCGAGCACCAGGGTCTCGCGCTTCCAGATCTGGTACACCTCGCCGGTGATGATCTCGCCCACGCGGTCCGCGTACTTCTTGTAGAGGTGGTCCTTCTCCAGCTCCATGATGCGGCTCTGGAGGTTCTGCTTCAAGGCCAGGATGTTGCGGCGGCCGAAGTCCTCGATCTTCACCTCCTGGCTCACCTCCTCGCCCACCTCGAAGTCGGGCTCGATCTTGCGGGCCTCGGCCAGCTCGATCTCCAGGTTGTCGTCCTCGCTCATGCCATCCTCCACGATGATGCGGTTGAGCCAGATCTCCAGGTCGCCCTTGTCGGGGTTGATGATGATGTCCACCTTGGCTTCCTCTCCGAAGCGCTTCTTCACCACCCCGCGGAAGACATCCTCCAGGATGCCCATCATGGTGACGCGGTCGATGTTCTTGATGTCCTTGAATTCCCCGAAGGATTCAATGAGGTTCACGGTGCTCATGCTTCGTGCGCCTAAGGCCGGCGCAGGCGTAGAGGGTTCAATTGAACGTGATGGTTGCTTTGGTCGACTTGATCCCGTCGAAGGGGATGGATGTGATCTCTTCGTCCAGCTTGGGCATGCGGCCCTTCACCTTGCTGGGGTGCTGGATGCGCAGGCCGAGGTGCTGGGCATCGGCGCTTTCCAGGCGGCCTTCCAGGGTGCGGCCATCGGCCAGCTGCACCTGCACGATGCGGCCGGTGTGCTTCTGGTACTGGCGCATCACCTTGAAGGGGCGGCCCATGCCCGGGCTGCTGAACTGCAGTTCGCAATCGTCGGCGGCCTCGCCCAGGTCGGTGCGCACGGCCTTGTTCAGGTCGGCCAGCTCCTGCAGGGTGATGGCGCGGTCGTTGTCCACCTCCACCACCACCTTGCCACCGGGGCGCACGTCCACGTCCACCAGGAAGTGCGTGGTGCCTTCCAGGTGCCGCTCCAAGCTCTGCCTGACCTGCTCTGCGGTGACCATAGTGAACTGAACGTCAGGGGATAGGAACAAAAAAGAGGGGCGGCCCCCTCTTCCTCTTTCCGCCATCTGACGGTGCAAATGTAGCATTCTCCGGCGGAAGCCGTACATGGGGCCCCGGATCAGCGGCGCCCCCCCCGGCACCAGCGTGAACACCGCCTTGCCGCATCCTCTTGTGGATGCGCTTCCTCCCGGCCAGTTATCCAGCCGGATCGACCACCTGCAAGATCGCTGTGGTGCAGAACGGTCTTTGCGAGTATTTTCCACGTCCTATAGAACTTCCCTCCTCATGCACGTTCCGCTCCTCTGCCTCGCGTTCGCCTGCTCCCCGGCTCTACTGCACGCACAAGGCCCACCAGTTATCGAGTGGCAACGGTGCTTTGGGGGAACCAGCTTGGACCGCGAGGGAGGCGTTCTGGAACTGCCCAACGGCGAACTGCTGTTGGCCGTGAATCCGACCGCAGGCGGCGGCAATGTTCCAGGCCCGGTGCAAGGTGGCGGGGATGTCTGGCTGATGCGGCTTTCGCAGACAGGTACCATTTTGCAACAGCGGCTCATCGGCGGGCCAGGGGTGGATGGCGGCGGCCAGCTTTTCCAAGCGGCTGATGGAGGGTACTTCATGCTAGGAGGAACTACAGCGAACGGGGGCGATGTGAGCGGGCATCTTGGAGAGAATGACCTCTGGTTGGTGAAGTTGGATGCGGGTCTGAACATCCTGTGGCAACGGTGTTACGGTGGTAGTGGCAATGAGTACGGGAAACTGATCAGCGCAGCGGATGGCGGGTTCTTCTTGGTAGGCGCGACCCAGTCCGAGGATGGAGATGTCCCACTGAACAGGGGCAACTTCGACGCCTGGGCCATGCGGATAAGTGAGTCGGGAACGGTATTGTGGTCTCGCACCTATGGTGGCACGAACGACGACCGTTTCCGCTCGGCCATGCTCACCTCCGAAGGCCAGCTCATCTGTGTCGGCTACTCATGGTCAGATGATGGGGACATAGCAAGTAATGATGGCTTGGCGGATGCATGGATCGCTCGTATCGATCAGTCCAACGGGGACCTGATCGAATACGTCCTATTCGGCGGCACGGGTTATGAGAGCGCCAACGAGGTCATCATCACGCCGAACGGAGACCTGCTCATTGCGGGCGTAACGGACACAAACGATGGAGATTTCACCGGGTACAACGGTGGTGTGGGAGATGCCTTTCTCTCCCGGTTCAGCTCCAACTTTAACCCCATCTGGGCCAAGTGCTTTGGCGGCAGTTCAGCTGAGGAATTCAACGATATCATTCCTGGCCCTGACGGCGGCGTTGTCTGCGCCGGCTTCACCGGCTCGAACAACGGTGACGTGACCGGCAATCAGGGCGACGCCGATCTCTGGATAACAGGCATCAACGGTAATGGCGACCTGCTCTGGCAGCATTGTTATGGGGGCGCAGGCAATGATCGCTGCTACAGCGTGCAAAGAGTACAAGATCAAGGCCTGGTCGCCATGGGCACCACCAACTCACCCAACGGGGATGTCAGCGGCTTCAATGGAGGTTTCAGTGATGCCTGGGTGGTGCGGCTCTCTGAGGAGACGGTCGGCATGGCTGAACCAATGAACTCATTTTCAGTATCCCTTGGTCCGAACCCAGCAAAGACAACCGCGTTACTCACGTTGGTCGCGGCTGCACCAGACATCTTGAAGACCCGACTCATGGATGCCAGGGGAGCGTTGATAACGAACGCAACCAGCACTTATGTGTCGGCAGGTGTGAATCATGTACCGCTATTCCTAGACGACGTCGCACCGGGTCTATATCTCCTCGAAATACTGATTGGCAGCAGGCGTACCACGGTCACTATAATAAAGGAGTGATGCGCTTTGCACACTACTTCCACTTATTCAGCACCGTTGACCAGTTATCTACTGTAATTAACCAGTTAGCGATCCGCTATTGGAATCAGCACCGTTGAGAATGAGTTTCGGGACGCATGCGAATCTCTCCATGCGCAACCAAAACCCACTTTCATGCGACTGCCCATACTTTCCTTCGCCGCACTCTGTGCGCTGACCACCTTGGGTCAGAACAACCCGAGGGACCTTTTCGTCATAGACCCTTACGATGCCAATGGCTACTTCATCACCTCTCCGGGCCTGCTTGATCAGCTCGGCGCAGCCAACATTCATGTCGATATCGTCTCACGTACCGATGATGGAAGTGGTGGAACAAACACAACCATACTGCAGAGCTTCGATCTCGACCGCAACACGCTACACAGCCACGTATTGGCCAGCGTTATCGCGACCTTGCCTGCTGGTGCAGAAGTTGCGTACGATGCTTACGCTCGTAACGGAAACAACAACGTGGTGGGCGAGATACATGCCTGGCGACCCGGACCGGTCCTCAGCGAGAAATGCAATCTGATCTGCGAACAGAACCGGCATGGCTGGAAACTGACCGCATACGCTGATGGAGGAAATGGCAATACAGCGATAGAGATCACGAATCCTGCCCGATACTTTTTCGTGACCACGCACAACGGGCATTGGGAGCAGTTCAAACAGCAAAATCAGGCAGAATGGTACGGACTCGACGACTGGTCCAACTACGACTGCATTCCAGGTGCATGTGAGGAAAGTATTGACTGCTTCAAGCTCAGTATATCTCCCACATCTGGCATTTCTGGATGCTACAACCTGACTGACGAAAACGGCTACCCGCTTCCCGTATCGGCTAACGACGCTCCCTGCTGGGCCATCCGCAAGGACAAGGGCGCTTGGCGCGACCTGCACCAAAGCGCAACCGAGGTGTACAGCTTGGGCAGCATGTGCGATGGCCAACCCGGCACCGGTTCAGCGAACCTGCTTGCCAGTTATAATGCCGACGATCTCGTGGAGAATGCCATCGCCACTCTGAACCCAAACCCAGGTCCATTGAATTGTCCGAATGGCTCGCTCTCATCGGTCAGCGACTCGCCCGGCAGCGGACCATCCGTAGGATGCAGTTGGATACCATTTCTTACGAACTCAGCTGTGGAAGATGCTGACGGAAATGTGGAGATCATCGAAGAAGTGCTGTATGCACTTCACTGCGAGGAAGGTGGGTCTGGGTCATGGCCAAGCTCCGCTTCGGTGCACGAAATGCTTAGTCGAGTAGGAGAAATCGTTATTCGCCTATGGGCAGACGGCAAAGCGACCGATGTTGTGAACATCCCCATTCCGAAAACAGCAGATGGCAAGGCCATTGACCCCAAACTCATCAAAGTTGTAAAAGCCGAACTTGCCCCAGGTTTGTACGAGGTGGTCGTACCGCTTAACAACGGACGTATCCTCCGACATTTCGAGCAGATCGATCAGACCATCGTCGTAGGTGCAAGTTTCGCGTCGTTCGTGCAAATGAACATTTACCCCGTACCTGTGAGGGACCAGATTTTCGCCTTGGACTTCGACATCGCTTGGCCCATGGAAATCGCCATGACCATTGTGAACAACACAGGCGCCCCCTACCTCGCTGAGACGCTCAGTTTTGAGCTGGCCGGCAGGAACAAACATGTGGTGAAGATGCAAACCCCTTGGCCAGCGGGCATCTATCACGCCATCTTCCAATTCAGTGATGGATCTACAACAAGCAGGACGTTCACCGTAGCAACTCCCAATTAGAGCGTAACCTTCCAAGAAAGGGGCACTCCATTTGATACGGGGTGCCCCTTCTCATTGGCCCTATTCCTCGCCGGCCTCAACCATGGTCACCACGTGCTTCCATCGCCGGCGTGAGATCGGAACGGATTCGCCATTGCTAAGTACTGCTCGGTGCCCATCTGAGGCAAGAAGGCTGACCACATGATCTACATTGACAACATGTGTATGGTGAATGCGTATGAACCTTGTCTGTGGCAATTGATCATGCAGTTCTCCTATGCAACGGCATACCGTCAACTTCGAGCCGTTCACACAATGGATACGTGTATAGCTGACGTCGGCTTCCAAACGCAGGACCTGCGCTGGCTGTAGTATCGCCTTGCCTGCCGCGATGGGAACGCTGAAGCGTTGACCGCGTCCCGGTCCTCCGGTTCCTTGCCGACCCGGAACATCGCCCCCATCAGCACCAGCCTGCCCTGAACCCTGCGGGTCATTGTTGCCGATCATGGATGCAGCGGAATTATGGTCCATTCATTTACAGATCCAACAAGGCAACCAGGAAGTGAACAGCGTGTCCCAAAACAGCGGACCTTGGCCGGTCTATAGGTCTGGCAAGTCGGCAAGTCGGCAAGTCGGCAAGTCGGAAAGTCGGCAAGTCGGCAAGTCGGCAAGTCGGCGATATGGCGATAAGCACGCATTGAGCGATACCCCACTGATCGCGGGCATCGGCCATGAACGCTGGCCTGGGATAGGAATACTGTCCGAAACGAGAAAGGAGTAATTCATTCGTCAATCACCCAACGTACAAGACGAATATAGCCCCGAACCGAACGGAATGCAAACCGATGTACGGACTTTCCGAAGCCCGTGATATACGTATCCAACGATTCAGGAGATCCTACCTCCGCCCTCCGGGCACTCCCCCGCCTTGCGGCTTCTGGGGCGTAGCGGGCGGTGGCGCCTTTTTCACCTGCCCGTTCTCGTACTCCACGCTCTTCGTCACCTTGCCGTTGCGGTCGTAGAAGTTCATGGTGCCATGCAGGCGGCCTTCCTTGTAGGTCATCTCCTGCACCACGCGGCCACGCTGGTCGTACACCTTGCAGGGGCCATCCGGGTCGCCGTTCTGGAAGGACTGCTCGCGCATCTTCACCCCGGCATCATCGTAATAGGTCCAGGCGCCGGTGGGCATGCCGTTGCTGAACAGCCCTTCGCTGATCACAGTGCCCCCTACGCCGTAGGTGATCCAACGTCCGCTCTTCTTGCCCGCCGCGTAGAACCCTTCCTCCCGCACCCGTCCGCCGATGGGCTTCTCGGGTACCGGCTCGAAGTAGAACTTCCACGCGCCGTCCTTGAGGTCATCCTTGTAGTAGCCTTCGAAATCAGGTTGGCCATCGGGGAAGAAACCGCGCCACAGGCCGTCCATGCGCCCCTGCTTGAACCGGCCGATGGCCTTGACCTTTCCGTTCTCGAACCAGCTGTGCCATTCGCCTTCCTCCTTCCAGTTCACGTAGGGTCCCTCCTGCAGCTTCTGGCCGCTCTCGTACCACGTGGTCCACGTGCCTGACCGCACGCCCTGGGTGTAGCTGCCCTTGCGCCAGAACTGCCCGCCCTCGTAGAAGTAGACCCACTCCCCTTCCTCCTTGTCGGCCGCAAAGGCGCCGGTGCTGCTGAGCTGTCCGTTGGGGTACCAGAACTTCCACACGCCTTCGCGCAGGCCGCCCCGGAAGGGACCTTCCATGTCCTTCTTGCCAGAAGTGAGGTACCAGGTCCACACGCTGTCCTTGAGGCCCTCGCGGAAGGCGCCGTTCACGTTCACCTGGCCGGAGCGGAACCACAATGTGTAGGCCCCGTTCAGCTTCCCGGCGCGGTGCGTCTCGGTCTTCTCCAGCTTGCCGTTGGAGAACCAGTAGCTCCACGCACCGCTCTTGAGCCCGCCTTGGTAAGCGCCCCGGGCCTTCTCGTTGCCGGCGGGGTAGTGCTCCACGTAGGGTCCGTTGCGCACGCCCTTGGCGTAGGTGCTCTCTTCCTGGAGGCTGCCGCTGGCGTAGTAGGTGCGCACCACACCGTCGCCGTTGGTGAGGGTGCGGGTGCCGGTGCTGTCCCAGGCATCGGTGACGAGCACCAGGGTGTCCTGCCACACCTCGCGCAGCATGGGTACGCTGTCGCGGTAGTAGTAGGTCCACGGACCGGTCTTGCGGCCCAGGGTGTAGGCGCCCTGTTCCATGATGTCGCCATCGCGGTAGCGGGTCACCCGCAGGCTGTCCTCCTTGCCGCGCTTGAACCAGCCATCGTGCTGCACGCCACCACCGGGGTAGAAGATGCGCACATGGCCATCGCGTTCGCCCGACTTGAACTCGGCCTGTTCGATGAGGCGGCCTTCGCGGTCGTAGAACTTCCATTCGCCCCACTCGCGGCCGTTGACCATGAGGCCCTCGCTTCGCTTGATGGTCTTCTTCGCATCCCAGTGGTCCACGAAGGGCTCCACGCTTTGGGCGGAGACCTGCAGGAGGAAGGGCGCGAGGAGGGCGATGACGAACAGGCGGAGCATGCGACGAAGGTAGCGGGGCGCGGCGGGCGGATGCGACGGCGGCGCACCACCGATGAACAACGCGCTGGTGATGTGCGTCTGTATGTGCGGCTCAGGAACGCCGGAATGGTGCGCGATCGGCATGCACCGGCGATCATTGGCCACGTACCTTTCGCCGAACCCGCTCGTGATGCGCCGCTGGCTGTTGCTCTCCTCGCTGGTGATGGTGGTGGTGCTCTTCGCCGCCTGGAACGAGGCCGTGCGTCCGGTGAAGGGTCCGCATAGCAGCCTGGAGCTGAAGCTGCTGCGGAGCACGGACAGCCTCACGGTGGTGATCGGCACCTACTTTACGTCGGCCGGGCGGTGTGCAGGCTGCCATGGGCGTGACCTGCAGGGCATCGCCAGCGTGGACGCACAGGGCCGCGATGTGAACGTGGTGAACGATTGGCGCAGCACCATGATGGCGAACAGCGCGCGCGATCCCTTCTTCCGCGCCAAGATGGAGCACGAGGTGCTGGTGAACCCGGCACACCAGGGACCGATCGAGAACAAGTGCCTGAGCTGCCACGCCCCGCTGGGCATGCACGAGGAGCGCCTGCTGGGCCACGCGCCCTTCACCGCCGCGATGCTCGACACCAGCAAGCTGGGCCTCGATGGCGTGAGCTGCCTGAGCTGCCACATGCAGCGCGAGGCCACGGCGGGCACCTACTTCAGCGGCGAACTGGAGTTCGATTCGGCGCGTGTGTACGGCCCCTACAGCGACGACCAGATCAACCCGGCGATCATGCAGTTCTTCGTGCGGTTCACCCCGGGCTTCGGCTCGCACATCGTGAACAGCAAGGTGTGCGCGGGCTGCCACACGCTGGTCACCGAAACGGTGGACCTGGAGGGGAACCTCACCGGGGACACGTTCATTGAGCAGGCCACCTACCACGAATGGCTGAACAGTGTGTACAGCGCGAACGGCACGCAGTGCAACACCTGCCACATGCCGCGCATCACCGATCCCATCCTGCTGGCGGCCGAATACCCCTTCCTGAACGGACAAACGCCCTTCGGCCTGCACCACCTGGTGGGCGGCAACGTGCACATGCTGGAACTGCTGAAGGCGAACAAGGAGGCGCTGGACATCCCCGCCACCGGGACGCAGTTCGACAGCACCATCGCTCGTACGCGCCGCCTGTTGCAGCACCACACGCTGACGGTGGATGTGGACCTGGTGGAACACACCAGTGACACCGTGCACTATGCCGTGCGGCTGGAGAACCTGGCCGGGCACCGCTTCCCCAGCGGCTATCCCTCGCGCCGGGCCTTCATCGAGTTCGTGGTGCTGGACGACCAGAACGACACCCTCTTCAAGAGCGGTCTGCTGAACAGTGCGCTGGAAGTGGAGGGGCATGATGTCGGATACGAACCGCACCACCAGGTGATCACCTCGCCCGACCAGGTGCAGATCTACGAGCTGGTGATGGGCGACGTGAACGGCGATGTGACCACGGTGCTGGAGCGCGCCAAGGACCCGATCAAGGACAACCGCCTGGCACCGGTGGGCTTCACCACCACCCACCCGAGCTACGACACCACGCGCATCGCCGGGGTGACGGACGACCCCGACTTCAACCGCAACACCCTGGGCGAGGAAGGCAGCGGCACGGACATCGTGCACTACCGCATTCCGGTGGGCACGGCGGTGGGTGGTCTTCGCGCGCGCGCACGCGTGTTCTATCAACCTGTACCCCCGGGCTGGAACCAGGAGATGTTCGCCATGAACGGTCCGGCCATCGACACCTTCCGCGACATGCTGGCCGCTAGCGACGGCACCCCCACCCTGGTCGCGGCCGACTCGCTGGCGATCGGACCCACGGGACTGCCCGCGCGTGATGCGGACCGGTTGGTGGTGTTCCCCAGCCCCACGGCCGATGGTCGCGTGACGATCGATGTGCCCGACGGCGGCACCCTGGAGCTGATCGGTGTGCGCAATGCACAAGGACAGCTGGTGCCCGTCCGCTCCGAGCGACGCACACGTGGCCTGCGGCTGGAACTGCCCGTGGCCGATGGCACCTACTTCGTGCTGCTCCGGCTGGATGGACGTCCGGTGATCACGCGCGTGGTGCGCCAAGGCAGTGCGGCCCGATGACGCTGACCCTGTCGGAGATCCGCATCCATCCGATCAAGTCGATCGGCGGCTTCACGGTGAACGAAGCGCCCCTCACCGACCGCGGTCTGTTGCATGACCGCCGCTGGATGCTGGTGGATGGTGAAGGCACCTTCGTGAGCCAGCGTGAAGTCCCGGCCATGGCCTGCCTGCACACCGCACCGCATGAGGATGGTTTCCGCGTGACGGATGTGCGCGATGGTGCCACGCTCGATCTCCCTTGGACATGGCGTGATGAACGCACGCTGATGACGAGCGTGTGGAGCGACCGCGTGCGGACCATTCCTGCGCATGAAGAACACAGCCGCTGGTTCAGTGCACGCCTTGCACGACCGCTCACGCTCGTGCACCTGCCCGATGCCACGAAGCGCCGCACCGATGGACGGTATGCGCAGGGCCTCACCTCGCTGAGCGATG
>CAUJFM010000125.1 GCA_963169595.1 Bacteroidota bacterium
AACTCCGGTCCCACGAAACGGGCCTCGAGCCCCAGTTCGCGCACCAAGGACACAATGCTGTCGTGCTCCTGCCGGCTATCGGCCCCCAGTTCGCGCATGTCGCCCAGGATGGCCAGCTTGGGCCGGTCCGAGGTCATGGCGGCGAAGTTGCGCAGGGCCGCGGCCATGCTGGTGGGGTTGGCGTTGTAGGCGTCCAGCACCAGGTGGTTGCGACCGGTGTCCCGGAACTCGGACCGGCTGTTGCTCGGCGTGTAGGACGATAGCGCGCCGGCGATGTCATCCTCGAACACGCCGAAGTACTGTCCGATGCACACGGCCGCCAACGCGTTCGGGGCGTTGTAGTTGCCGATCAGTTTGGTGCTGATGTGGTAGTGCCCGTGGAAGCGATGGTCCTCGAACACCAGCTCCATGAAGGGGCCTGCGTCGGGGATGGCGTGGCCCTTGGTGTAGGCATTGTCCGTGTTCCCATAGGTCACGCGGTGCAGGCCTTCGCTCTTCGCCATCAACAGCGGGTCCTCGGCGTTCACGAACACGGTACCCTGGTGGCCACCGAGGAAGCCGTACATCTCGGTCTTCGCGGTGATCACGCCCTCGTAGCTGCCAAAGCCTTCCAGGTGCGCCCGCCCGATGTTGGTGATCAAGCCGTGCGTGGGTTCGGCGATGTCCACCAGCTCGGCGATGTCGCCCACCTTGTTGGCGCCCATCTCGATGATGGCGATGCGGTGTTCCGGGGTCAGGCGCAGCAGCGTGAGGGGCACGCCGATGTGGTTGTTGAGGTTGCCGCTGGTGGCCAGCGTGGGCACGTCCTCGGACAGCACGGCATGCACCAGTTCCTTGGTGGTGGTCTTGCCGTTGGTGCCGGTGATGCCGATGACGGGGATGTCGAACTGGCGGCGGTGGTGCCGGGCCAGGTCCTGCAGGGCCTTCAGCACATCAGGCACCAGCAGGTAGCGATCGTCCTGCACCACGGCGGGGTCGTCCACCACGGCGTGCTGCGCGCCCTTGTCCAGGGCCTCGGCCGCAAAGGCGTTGGCATTGAAGTTGGGCCCCTTCAGGGCGAAGAAGAGGCAGCCGGGGGTGATGGCCCGTGTATCGGTACAGGCGCCGGTGGAGTGTAGGAAATGGCCGTGAAGGGTCTCGGTGCTGGTCATGAACGAACGAGCCCCCGGGGATGCCGGGGGCTCGAAAATAGGTCGGTGCAATGCCTCAACGCTTCTGGTCGAGCTTCTTCTTGTTCTTGTCCTCACCCATGCCCTTCGGGCTGCCCACGCGGGTCATGGCGCAGCGGAAGCCGATGGTGGCCGTGCTCTGGCGCTCGTCCAAGTGGCGGCGGGTGGCGGGGTTGGCCCAGTAGATGCGGTCGGCCCAGCTGGCACCCTTGTACACGCGACTGCGGTCGTTCACCAGGGTGGTCTTGCCCCAGTCGTACATCGCATTGCCCTCGAAGTCGGGCTGCTCGTAGTAGATGCTGCTTTCCACATCGCCGTCGCGGAAGTCGATGTTGTCGCTCTGGCGGTAGTTGCGGCGGTCGATGTTCTCCTCCACCGTCACGTTGCGCCAGCGCACCTCACCGGGCTGGTCGGCCTGGTAATCGCTGATGCCGCTGAGCAGCTTGGGACAGATCTCCAGGTCCTTGCTCTTGATCAGGTCCACCATGTCCTGCACGCGCTGCATGGCCGCATCGGGCTTGCGGGTGTTGTTGAACTCGATGGACTGATCGATGGCGGTGAGCAGCTCGTCGATGAGGGCGGCCTCCTCGTCCGTGGCGCGGCCCTGCATGGTGGTCTGGAACTCGGTGAGGTAGTACTTGATGCCGTCCACATCGTACACCACGATGTCGTGCTTGTCCTGCACGGCACCATCGCTGTTCAGCACCTTGGTCTTGAACACGTTGCCACGGTAGGGGCGGAAGTCATCCTTGTCCTCGGGGCTCAGCGGGCGGTACACGTCCATCACCCACTCGCTCACGTTGCCGGCCATGTTGTAGAGGCCGTAGTCGTTGGGCCAGTAGCTGAACACCGGGGCGGTCACGTCGGCATTGTCGTTGAGGCTGCCGGCCACACCCATGTAGTCACCACGGCCGCGCATGAAGTTGCCGCGGAAGTCACCGTAGAAGGCACCGCCTTTCTTGCGGCTGTCGTAACGCACCCAGTGGCCGTTCCAGGGGTAGATGCGGCGCTCTACGATGCGCTCGTCCACTGTGTTACCCACGAGGCCGTAGGCGGCATACTCCCACTCGGCCTCGGTCGGCAGGCGGTAGCGGGGCAGCAGGATGCCGTCCTCCATCTTGATGTTACGGGTGTCCTTGTTCGGGTTGAAGTCGGTCACACCGTCCACCTTCTTGCCGCTCTCGTACTGGCCGGCCAGGTAGGCATCCGTGGTGAAGTGGTCCTCGTTGATCTGGTTGGGGTAGTGCTCGAAGAGGCCCTCGCGGATGAGGATGACCTCGTTCACACGGTCGGTACGCCACGCGCAGTAGTCATTGGCCTGCAGCCAGTTCACGCCCACCACGGGGTAATCGCGGTAGGCCGGGTGGCGCAGGTAGTACTCCACGTAGGGCTCGTTGAAGGCCAGCTTGCTGCGCCACACCAGGGTGTCGGGCAGGGCCTTCTTGTAGATCTCCGGGTAGTCGGCCACGAACACGCGCTCCAGCCAGTAGAGGTACTCCAGCCAGTAGAAGTTGGTCACCTCCACCTCGTCCATATAGAAGGAGGACACGGTCACCGTGCGCGGGATCATGTCCCACTCATGGCGCAGGTCGTCGGTGACACGGCCCATGGTGAACTGACCGCCCTCCACGAGGATCAGGCCCGGTCCGGTCTCCTGCTCCTCGAAGGCGGTCTTCTCGAAGCCCCCGTTCTTGGAGTCGTTGTAGTTCCACCCCGTGGCGCCGCTCTTCTCGAACTGGCAACTGCTCAGGAGCGCGGCAGCGGCGGTGAGGGTCCCTATGTTCCTTACAAGGCTCATGGTCTTGTGGCTGGTTCTTGGTTGGACGGGTTCAGAACGTGGGGCAGGCGACCACGCGGAACCGACGTTTCTTGGCTTTGCAGTTGAACTGCATCTGCAGGCTGATCTCGTGCGACCCGGCGGTCTGCGTGGTCAGCTTGCTGGTGGTGAGGTCGTAGCTGTAGCCGAACTTGAACTTCTCCGTATGGAAGCCGATCAACGCGATGAAGGCATCGCGGGTGCGATACCATACGCCGGCGGTGATCGGGCCGTGGTCGATGTAGAGGCCGAGGTTCAATTGCCTGAACGCGGCCTGCTGCTGGTATAGTACGTTGGGGGAGATGCGGGTGCGGGGTTCGCCGTACTTGCCCTGCATGCCGATGGGGATGGCGGCACCGCCGTGCGCGGTGAACTTCATCGGCAGGTCGCTGTTCCCCACGATGAGCGATTCGTTCGGCTCGGTGAGGTGATGCGCGGCGAAGCCCACGAAGAAGATGTCCGTGTAGCCCAGGATGCCGGCGCTGAAGTCGGCATTGCCCACACTGCCACCGCGGGGCACGTCCTGCGTATTGTAGATGAAGCCGCGGCGCGGGTCGATCTGGTCGCCGAAGGTGAGCTTGCTCCAATCGAGCGACTTCTGGAAGTAGGTGGCCTCGAAGCCCACCTTGATGGAGAACTTCCGGCTGATGGCCTGCTGGTAGGAGTAGATGCCGCTCACCCGGGTGGTGTTCAGCGTGCCCTTGCCGGCCTGGTCATGGGTCACCAGCAGACCGAGGCCGCCCATGAGGCCGTCCACATGCTGGTCATAGCTCACGCTGGTGGTCACGAAAGTGCCGGTGAGGGCGGGCCACTGGTTGCGGTAGTTCATCACCACGCGCGGACAGCGGGCCGTGCCCGCGAACGCCGGGTTCAGGTACAACGGGTTGGCATAGAACTGAGTGAATTGCGGGTCCTGGGCAAATGCGCCCACGGACAAGACAACCCCCATTGCCAGGCACAAGGCCGCACGCCAGACAGTCCGATCCATCATGCTCTCAGTTCGTTCACGGCCCATGAGCCAGCGCCAAGTATACGCATCCCCCTCCATAACGGTTCCCCGACCGAGCGGCAATAATCCCGAACAGGTGCCGTTGGACCGGTGTTCCGAAACGCAAGGGTCGAAGGTAGTATTTTCGATCCGAACTGTTGAAAACCTGTTGATCCGTGTTGATGTTCCCCACCCGTTCCATTGGCCTGGTCCTCTTCGCGCTGTCCCTTGTCCCTGCTGCTGCGCAGGAGCAATGGGGGCGAACCCTCGATTGGCCGTCCACCCGCGTGGTGACGAACATTGAACAGTCCAAGGGGGAGCGCTCCGGTGTGGCAAGGCCCGAGGCTCAACAACGTGGGGTGGACGGGTTGGCTTTCCAAGGAGCGCGGTACGATCTGGAGCGCGACGGTCTGCCCATCTACAGCGAGGTGTTCGAACTGGACGGTGGGGTGCGCGACATCGCGGTCTCCCTGGCCAATGCCGAGTATGCGCCCCTGACCACCGAAGAGGCCAAGGCCTGGCCGGCCGCGACCTCGGTGGGCGATGCACCGGCGGTGTACGCCCGCATCTCCTTCATGCGCAAGCAGCCCTTCGGACTGGTCAGCGTGGAGCCCTTCCGCCGCAACCCGGCCACCGGACAGCTGGAAAAACTGGTGCGCTTCCGGTTGCAGGTGATGGAGACCCGCGGTGGGGGCGGTGTGCCCAAGGACTATCCGGTCTCGTCCAAACTGGCCGGTGGTGAATGGTACCGCTTCTCCGTGCCCCGCGAAGGCGTGTGCCGCATCTCCTACGATTTCCTGCGCGACCTGGGCGTGGACGTGGGCAACCTGGCCTCTTCGCGCATCAACATCTATGGCAACCACTTCGGCCAGCTGCCCTACGCCAATTCCGTGGAGCGCCCCACCGACCTGCTGCTGAACGCGATCCAGGTGAACGATGGCGGCGATGGGGTCTTCGGTCCGGGCGACCACATCCTCTTCTATGCGTCCGGCCCGCACCGCTGGGACCTGGTGAACGGCCGCTTCGCACACACCAAGCACGCCTACAGCGACAGTGCCTGCTACTTCATCGGGCTGGATGTGGACGCTCCCAAGCGCATCGCCCCGGCCCAGCTCACCAGCGATCCCGCCACGGTCACTGTCACCACCTTCAACGACCGGCAGTTCATCGAGCGCGACCTGGTCAACTTCCTCAAATCGGGCCGCACGTGGTATGGCGAGACCTACGACCTCACCACCACCTACAACTATGCCTTCGACACGCCCTTCCTGGTGAGCACCGAGCAGGCCTGCGTGAAGGTGGACGTGGCCGCGCGCACGCTGATGACAGGCGGCATGACGAACTCAAGCACCTTCTCCATTGTATCCGGCTCCGGCCTGAACGGCACCCTGGCGGTCACCAGTGTCTCGGGCAGCTACACCGGAGCCTATGCGCGAGGGGGGCAGCAGGAGTATTGCTGGAACGCAGCGGGGAACAGCGTGCCTCTGGTGGTCACCTTCAACAAGTTCGACCCCGTGAGCTCCATCGGCTGGATGAACTGGCTGGAGCTGAACTGCGTGCGCGAGCTGCGCTTCACCGGCGACCAGCTCGGCTTCAGGCACCTGGCCAGCGTGGGTGCCGGGCAGGTGGCGGAGTACCAGCTCGGGTTCGCGGGGCAGGTGTCCCGCATCTGGGAGGTGACCGACCCCACCGATGTGCGCGATGTGGCCTTCACCACCAACGGATCCACCAAGCTGTTCCGCGCAGCGGCCGACAGCCTGCGCGAGTTCATCGCCTTCCGTGATGCGAACTTTGTGACACCGACCAAGGTGGGCCGTGTGCCCAACCAGGACCTCCATGCCACCGCGCTCCCCACGGACCTGGTGATCGTATCGCCGCCTGAGTACTGGTCCGCCCTGCAGCCGCTGGTGGACCGCCGGCAGAGCGAGGGCCTTGCGGTGCGCGTGGTAAGCCCGCAGCAGGTGTACAACGAGTTCTCCAGCGGCACACGCGATGCCACGGCGATCAAGCGCTACATGCGCCTGCTGTACGACCGGGCCGGTGCCGATCCCGCGCTCCTGCCGCGCTACCTGTTGCTCTTCGGGGATGGTTCGTACAACAACCTCTCCTGGGCCCCGTCCAACCAGAACCTCATCCCCAGCTACCAGACCGAGAACAGCCTGGATCCCGGCAAGTCCTACACCTCCGATGACTACTTCGGGCTGCTGGATGCGAACGAGAGCGAGGTGCCGGGCGATCTGGTGGACATCGGCATCGGGCGGATCCCGGTCTCCACCACGCAGATGGCGCGCGAGATGGTGTCCAAGCTCCTGGCCTACGATCAGCTGCAGCTGCTCAGCACGGGCAGCAGCAACTGCACGGCCACCGGCGATGGCGGCATCGCGGACTGGCGCGCGCATGTGCTCTTCGTGAGCGACGACATGGAGGGCGATACGTACGAGGGCATCATCCACATGGACCAGAGCGATTTCCTGGCCCGGCGCGTGGAGAACGAGCACCCGCGCTTCAATGTGGACAAGATCTACCTCGATGCCTACCAGCAGGTGAGCACGCCGGGTGGCGAGCGCTATCCCCAGGCCCAGACCGACCTGCGCGACAAGGTGCAGAAGGGCTGCCTGCTGGTGAACTACGTGGGCCACGGTGGCGAGGTGGGCTGGGCGCACGAGCGCCTGCTGGACAACGGCACCATCCTGGGCTGGACCAACCGGGAGCGGGCGCCGCTCTTCATGACCGCCACCTGCGAGTTCACCCGCTGGGACGATCCGGGGCGCACCTCCGCCGGCGAGTACGTGATGCTCAATCCCAACGGCGGCGGCATCGGCCTGATGACCACCACGCGCCTGGCCTATTCGGGGCAGAACTTCGACCTGGGGCGTGACTTCTACGACCACGTGTTCGCGGTGACCGAGGAGCAGGGCCGGGACCAGCGTTTGGGCGACATCTACCGCAAGACCAAGCGGGACATGTCCTTCGCTTATCCCAACCTGACCAACCACCGCAGCTTCGCGCTCATCGGCGATCCGAGCCTGCGTCTGGCCATGCCGCGGCTCTCCGCCCGCATCACCGCCATCACCGATACGCTCGGCAACCCGGTGGACACCCTGAAGGCGCTGGCCACCGTGCGCATCGCAGGCTTCGTGGACGATGGCAGCGGGCAGCCCATGGCCGATTTCAACGGATTGGTGGTGCCCACCGTGTACGACAAGGACCAGCAGCAGACCACCCTGATGAACGATGGCGGCACCACGGCCTTCAACTTCTTCATCTACAAGAACATCCTCTACCGCGGCAAGGCCACCGTCACCAACGGGCAGTTCGACTTCACCTTCGTGGTGCCCAAGGACATCAACTACACCGTGGGGGCCGGCCGGGTGAGCTGCTATGCGGAAAGCTGGAACGCCAATGCCGTGGGCTACACCAACGAACCGCTCATCGGCGGAACGGCCACCGACATCGTGGCGGATGCACAGGGGCCGCGCATCGAGCTGTTCATGAACGACGAACGCTTCGTGCGGGGCGGCATCACCAACGAGACCCCGCTGCTGCTGGGCAAGCTCTTCGATGAGAACGGCATCAACACGGTGGGCAGCAGCATCGGCCACGACCTGCTGGCGGTGCTGGATGAGAACACCGAGCAGGCCATCGTGCTGAACGACCTCTACGAGGCCGACCTGGACACCTACAAGAGCGGCGCGGTACGCTACCGCTTCGGGCAGCTGGCCGAAGGCACGCACACCCTGCGCCTGAAGGCCTGGGATGTACACAACAACTCCAACGAGGCGTACACCGAGTTCGTGGTGGCCTCCAGCGCCGAGCTGGCCCTGGCCCATGTGCTCAACTACCCCAATCCGTTCACCACGCACACGGAGTTCTACTTCGAGCACAACCGTCCCTGCAACACGCTGAACGTGCAGGTGCAGGTGTTCACGGTGAGCGGCCGGTTGGTGAAGACCCTCAGCCGCCAGCTCACCTGCGAAGGGTTCCGGAGCGAGCCCATGCCCTGGGATGGCCGGGACGACTTCGGCGACCGGTTGGGCCGCGGCGTGTATGTGTACCGGCTCAGCGTGACCACCCCCGATGGCGAGACCGCCGACAAGTTCGAGAAGCTCGTGATCCTCAGGTGATCCGCACAATAAAGCCCTGCCTTCCCGCGTATATTTGCGGTCCTTTGTCCCAGACCTGCCCGCGATGATGCTGTCCTTCCTGTCCGAACGTTCCCTTCTGCTCGTCGCGCTCGCGGTCCCTGCCGGACTGTTGGCCCAGCCCTGCGATCCGCAATACCGCGCGGCCGGTCAGCAGTGCAACGACCAGATCAACACTATCACCACGGCCGTGCCCTTCCTGATGATCTCGCCCGATTCGCGGGCCGGGGGCATGGGTGATGCCGGTGTGGCCGTTTCGCCGGATGCGAACGCCATCCACTGGAACCCCTCGAAGCTGGCCTTTGCCGAGCACGATGGCGAGTTCACCATGAGCTACAGCCCCTGGTTGCGCAACCTGGTGCCCGACATGAGCCTGGCCTACCTGGCCGGCTACAAGCGCCTCAGCAACAAGAAGAGCGCCATCGGCGGTTCGCTGCGCTACTTCAACCTGGGCAGCATCCTCTTCACCGACCAGAACGGCTCCACCATCCGCGAGATCAAGCCCGCCGAGTTCGCCGTGGACCTCGTGTTCGCGCAGCAGTTCGGCGACAACTTCTCCGGCGGTGTGGCCATCCGCTACATCAACAGCAACCTCACCGGCGGCATCAGCGTGCAGGGCGCCAACACCAAGGCGGGCCAGAGCGTGGCGGCCGACGTGTCGCTGTTCTACACCAAGCCGCAGATCCAGCTGGGCGACAAGGAGGCCACCTTCAACTTCGGGATGAACATCTCGAACATCGGCGCCAAGATGTCCTACTCGGAGACCGCGGCGCAGAACTTCATCCCCATCAACCTGCGCCTGGGGCCCAGCTTCCGCCTGGAGCTGGACGAGTACAACAGCATCACCTTCGCGATGGACGTGAACAAGCTGCTGGTGCCCACCCCGCCGGTGTACTACGCCGATTCGCTGGACCCCGTGACCGGTGACCGCGCGATCGCCAGTGGCAAGAACCCCAATGTGGGCGTGGCCACCGGCATGATCCAGTCCTTCTCCGATGCCCCCGGCAACGTGAGCTACGATGCGGACGGCAACGTGGTGGTGGAGGCTGGCAGCCGTCTCCGCGAGGAACTGCGCGAGATCAACTTCGGCGGTGGCCTGGAGTACTGGTATGCCGATCAGTTCGCCTTCCGCACCGGTTACTTCTGGGAGCACTACACAAAGGGCAACCGCAAGTACTGGACCATCGGTGCCGGTGTGCGCTACAACGTGTTCTCACTGGACCTCAGCTTCCTCATCGCCAATCCGCAGGTGAGCCCGCTGGCCAACACGCTGCGCTTCACGCTGGGCTTCCGCTTCGACAAGAACAACAAGAAGAAGGCCGAGGGCGAGTGATGGTCCGCGTTGGTTTCGGATACGATGTGCACCGCCTGGTCGAGGGCCGCGAACTGTGGCTCGGTGGCGTGCTGATCCCGCATACCGTGGGTGCCCTGGGCCACTCGGATGCCGATGTGCTGTTGCATGCCGTGTGCGATGCCCTGCTCGGCGCCGTGGCGCTGGGCGATATCGGCTTCCATTTCCCCGATACCGACGCCCGCTGGAAAGGCGCCGACAGCAAGGTGCTGCTGAAGGCCGTGGTGGGTCTGCTGCATGAGCGCGGCTGGCAGGTGGGCAACGTGGACGCCACGCTGGTGCTGGAGCGCCCGAAGATCATGCCCCATGTGCCGGCCATGCGCGCCGTGATGGCGCCGCTGCTCGGGGTGGCCGAGGATGCCGTGAGCATCAAGGCCACCACCAACGAGAAGGTCGGCTTCGTGGGCCGCGAGGAAGGGGTCTGCGCCTATGCCGTGGCGCTGGTGCAGCGCACCGCCTGACCGTCCGGGTCAATCATCCCCGTCGTCCGCGGCCATCTCGTTGAAGGTGCCGTGGCCCTGCTCGTCCTCGAAGTAGAACACCCGCAGCTGCGCCGTGTCCTTCAGCAGGTCGATCCGGCCGATCTCCACGCGGCTCACCTTCACCCCCAGCCGCTCGTGCAGGTCGGCATAGAGCTGCACCCGGTTCTCCGGCTTGATCAGGTCGATGCGCTCGTAGATCACCTGCTTCATGGCCTCGTGGCGCGTGAGCCAGAGGTGCTCCAGCGCGTAGGTCATCACCAGGATCATCCCGTCGGTGAAGACCAGCTCGGCCACGCTCACCTTCTTGCTCGCCAGCGAGTTGATCACCGCGATGGTGATCACGGCGAACAGGTAGGTCATGTCCTTGATGCTGATCTGCTCGGTGCGGTAGCGCAGCACGCCGAAGATGGCGAAGAGGCCGAAGGCGAAACCGATGCTCAGCTTCACGCTGTTCAGCAGCACGCACAGGAAGAAGATGAGGATGTTGAAGAGGAAGTAGGTGAAGAGGTAGTCCTTCTTTCGGTGGATGGGGTAGTAGATGACCCGGATGAGGATGAAGAGGACCAGGGCGTTGAGGCCGAACTTGAAGAGGAGCTCCCACATATCGTTGTGGAAGACGGGCATTCCGAAGATCTTCATGCGTGTGCGGTGGATGCGGGGTTCAGGCGGCCTGTCGCAGGCGCTGCAGATGGAGGAGCACCTCCTTGAAGGCGTTGTGCTTGACGGGGCGTTGCAGCAGCAGCATGCCGATGCAGTACTTGCTCATGCCGGCGGGGCGGATGCCGCGGGCACGCATCAGGCGTACGAAGGGTGAGCTGCGGTCGGCGCGTTCCTGCTTCAGCTCGGCCACCACGATCGGACCCAGCGGGCGTTGCATCCCGGCCTCGCTGAAGCGCAGGTCGAGGTCCATGGTGAGGCGCTCGGGCCGGTGGCGGTTCACGAAGGTGAAGCGCGTGAAGTGGTTCCACAGCGAGGGCACCAGCTGCTCCTCGCGGCCATTGGCCTTGTGCACGAAGGCGATCTGCTCCGCGCTGAGCTGCTCGGGGATCGCGGCCACGCGCATGCGGGCCTTGTCCGTGCGGCCGCCGCCGGTCTTGCGCTTCACCTCCAGGTACACCAGGTCGCTGCCGAGGTATTCGCGGAAGCGAACCTTGCTGCGAAAGCTCCGCTTGTTGTGGTGGTCCTGGAAATGGCGATGGTCCGGCGTATCGAAGTACAGGCTCCGGTAGTCCGTGCCCGGCCGGCCCTCCACATGCAGCAGCCGGTAGTCGGGCAGCATCTGTTCCAGCAGCTGCGGCAGGTCGCCCATCGCGAACACGTACTTGGTGTCCACCCGGTTCTGCAGCTTCACGCTGTCCATCTCCGAAAGGGAGATCGGCTCAAAGCGGGCGATGGTCTGCTGCCAGGTGTTCACGGTGGGGGCGGGGCTGCCAAAACTACGGGACACAGGGACTTGGACGCAGTTGGGGCCCTTGGGTACGATCGCGCTGCCGTAATTTCGACCCCCTTTGCCCCGTATCCGATGAAGCGCAGCACGTGGTCGATGTCCTTTTGGGAGCACGATGGTCCGGAGGGGCTGGCCCCCGCCGACCAGGTGCTGCTGGCCGAAGCGCGTGACGCCGCCGGCCGTGCCTATGCGCCCTACTCGCGCTTCCACGTGGGGGCCGCCCTGCGCCTGGCGGATGGGCAGGTGGTGACGGGCAACAACCAGGAGAACGCCTCCTTCCCGGCAGGCATCTGCGCCGAGCGCACCGCCTTGCACGCGGCCATGTCCGCCCGGCCCGAGGGCCTGGTGGAGACCATCGCCGTGGTGGTGCCCGATGCCGCCGGCGACCGCCCGGTAAGCCCCTGCGGCATCTGCCGGCAGGCCCTGCTGGAACAGGAGCATCGCCAGGGGAAGCCCCTGCGGGTGCTGCTGGGAACCAACAGCGGCCAGGTGCTCGAACTGGCCAGTGCGCGCGCCCTGCTCCCGCTCTCCTTCGACGCTTCCTTCCTGAAGCCCTGATGCACCGGACCGCTGGCGGGCGGCGGGCTATATTTGCCCCCCACGACACGGCCCCCGTATGAGCATGAAGACCGCTTCGGCCAAGAAACCGAGCAAGACCGCCACCCCGTCCGCCTTCGACAAGGCCACGTACCAGCGTTGGTTCAAGGACATGATGCTGATGCGCCGCTTCGAGGAGAAGTGCGGCCAGCTCTACACCATGCAGAAGTTCGGCGGGTTCTGCCACCTGTACATCGGCCAGGAGGCCGTGCTGGCGGGCATGATCACCGCCATCCGCCCCACCGACCGCATCATCACCGGCTACCGCGACCACTGCCACCCCCTGGTGCTCGGCGAATCGCCCAAGCGCGTGATGGCCGAGCTCTACGGCAAGCTCACCGGCACCAGCAAGGGCAAGGGTGGCAGCATGCACTACTTCGACAAGGGGCGCAACCTGTTCGGCGGCCACGGTATCGTGGGCGGGCAGATCGGCCTGGGGGCCGGCATCGCCTTCGCTGACAAGTACCGCGGAGAGGACCACGCCACCCTGTGCATGTTCGGCGACGGGGCCGCGCGTCAGGGCATCCTGCACGAGACCTTCAACATGGCCATGACGTGGAAGCTCCCGGTGATCTTCATCATCGAGAACAACAACTACGCCATGGGCACCAGCGTGGAGCGCACCAGCAATGTGCACGACCTGAGCAGGCTGGGCGAGAGCTACGACATGCCCGGTGTGGTGGTGAACGGCATGAGCTGCGAGGCCGTGCACGAGGCCATCGCCAGCGCCTGCGAGCATGTGCGCTCCGGCCAGGGCCCCATCCTGCTGGACATCCGCACCTACCGCTACAAGGGGCACAGCATGAGCGACCCCCAGAAGTACCGTACCAAGGAGGAGGTGGAGGAATACAAGAAGCAGGATCCCATCGAGCAGGTGCGCGATGTGCTGCTGAAGAACAAGTGGGCCACCGAGGCCGAACTGGAGGCCATCGATGAGGCCATCAAGAAGGAGGTGGAGGAGTCCGTGAAGTTCGCTGAGGAGAGCCCCATGGCCACCGCGGAAGAGATCTACAACGACGTGTACTTCGAGAAGGACTATCCCTTCATCAAGGACTGAACATTCACCGCAACGACGCCTGACGCCCTTGTGGCGCTCGTGGTGGCGGTAAATCACCAGGAACAATGGCCGAGATCGTACGCATGCCGAAGCTGAGCGACACCATGACCGAAGGGGTGGTGAGCGCCTGGCACAAGAAGGTGGGGGAGAAGGTGAAGAGCGGCGAGGTGCTCGCCGAGATCGAGACCGACAAGGCCACCATGGAGTTCGAGAGCTTCACCGATGGCGTGCTGCTGCACATCGGGGTGGAGAAGGGCAAGGCCGCGCCGGTGGACAGTGTGCTGGCCATCCTGGGCAAGGAGGGTGAGGACATCACCGCCCTGCTGGCCGAGGCCGC
>CAUJFM010000126.1 GCA_963169595.1 Bacteroidota bacterium
CACATCGCTGGTGCTCAGGTGGACGATGCGCATCACCAGAGGTAGGGTGACAGGTGACGCAGGAACTCGGCTCCTCCCCAGTCGCGCACCAGCAGGCGTTGGTAGGCAAAGTGAGGCGACCGCGCATGGGCGATGCCGGGGTGGTTGGCCGCCGCATGCAGGAAGCCCGCTTCACGCGTGATCTGCATGGTGCGCTCGGTGAAGTCGGATGGCGTGCCGAACGGATAGGCGAAGCGGGTGATGGGCATGCCGAGCCACTCCTCCAGGTCGCGCTTGCTGCGCGTGATCTCTTCGCGTTGCTCGTCCTCGCCGATCTGTCCCAGCGATGGATGGCCCACCGTGTGTGCCCCGATCACCACGGATGGCGACGATGCAAAGGCCTTCAAGGCGGCATGGTCCATGGGCAGATGGCTGGGGCGCGCCAAGGGTGAGGACATGCGGTCGCGCAAGGCTCCGAGAAGTCCGTCCCGTGTACCTGATGGTAATGCACGCAGGGACACCAGGAGCTGCTCGTAATGCGATCGGAGTAGTTCCCGTCCGGGGAGCGATGCCCATTGCACCTTCACCCCTCCGGCTTCCACATCCAGTTGTACGGGCACCTGCGGGTTCAACAGGAACAGGCGCTCCAGTTCATCCCACCAGTACTCGCGGCCGGAACCGATGTAACCGGAGGCGATGAAGAACAGGGCTTGCAGACCGTGCTTCTCCAGGATGGGCCGGGCATGCACGTGGTTGTCCGCATACCCATCGTCGAAGGTGATGAGGATGCTGTTCTTGGGGAAGCGCTTGCGGTTCAACAGATGATGCTCGAACTCCTCCACGCTGAGCACGCGGTACCGCTCCTTGATCAGGACCAGTTGTTCATCGAACCGGCGCGGCGATACGGACAGCAGCTGGGGATCGTGCTCCAGGTCGATGACCCGGTGGTAGAGCAGCACAACGCAGTTGCCGCCCAGCAGGCGGTCGCGCTCCAGTCGCCCGCGCTTCACCAGCGGCCACAGCCGGTCCTTCAGTTCACCCACGAATGGCATGGATGTCCAGTTGCATGTCCATGACAGCAGGCTCCAGCCCGGCGAAGGGATGGGTGTGATGCACCCCGATCCGGTGGATGTAGTACCGGAAGCCATGGCGCGCCAGCAGGGTCAACAGTTCATGCAGCCGCTGTGGCGCACCGGCATACGAGTGGAACTCCACGTAGAGGAACCGCACGCGCTCCAGCGCTTCGGCGCAATCCAACAGCACCTCGGTCTCGGCGCCTTCGATGTCCACCTTCAACAGGTCGATGTGCGCGTGCTGCTCCAGGATCTGGCGCAGGCGCACCGAAGGCACCTTCACCCCGGTGCCGCTGATGGAGCCTCCGTCGGCGCCTTCGCTGGAAAAGGTCACACCGTCATTGTGCACCCACACGGCCTCGCGCCGGCAGTCCACCCCGGTGATGCCGTTCGCGCGCAGGTTCTCCTGCAGGCAGGCGAAGACGGCCGGGTCGGGCTCAAAACAGGTGATCTGTGCATCGGGGTGCATCCGGCGCTGGTACAGCACGGAGATGCCCACGTTGGAGCCGCAATCGATGATCACGGGCCGCGGTCCGGTCGCGGTGAACTTCAACCGTTCCTCCACGAAGAACTCCTGCACCTGCCAGGCCACGGAGAGCATATCGGTGACCTGCAAGGTGAGGTCGCGATACCTGAACCGGTGCGGGGTGTAGCGCGGGAAGGCATTGGCCTCCGCCAGCAAGCGCGCCTCTTCCGAGGGTGTGCCGTGCACGATGCGGGAGAGCAGTTGGCGGATCATGATCGGCGGGCCTTGATGGCGATCACCACCGGGTAATCGGGATCGGGACGGTCCAGCAGGGCCGCATCGCATTCCTCCGTTGCGAAGCCCTTCATCAGGCAGGCGGCGGCGTAGGAGTTGCCATGCACGGTCACCTCCACGTTATCCGGTCCGAAGACCTCGTGGAACAGGCGTTCGATGGACTGCGGCATGAAGCGCCAGTGGTCGCCCCAGCGCTCGGCGTCATAGCGGGAGACCTGGCACAGGCCGGCGACGGTCACCAGCGCATGACCGCCGGGACGGAGCACCGCATGCAAGCCTTCCACCGCCCGGCGCACATCGAAGATGAAGTTGAGGGTCTGCGTGCAGATGAAGGCGTCGACCGTTCCTGCAGGCAGGGTCTCCGGACGAGTGAGGTCGCCGACCACCACGTTTGGCGCGGCATAGCCGGACGTGCGCAGCACCAGCGAGCGTACCTGACCGCAGCCGAACCGGCGCGTGTACTGATCCTCGGCGATCTCCAACACGGTGCCGGTGACCAGCGACCGTTGCGCACCCAGGAAGCGTTCGATGTAGTGACGGTCCACGGGCAGACCGCGGTCCACGCCGAAAACGCGCGACACCGGCTCAAAGGCGAGGTCCTGCGGACGTCCGCCACCGGTGGACCGACGGCGCACATACCACTGCCGAAGACCGGCTGGCAGCGCGCGCCAGACGATGCGTTTCAGGGTGCTGCCGGAAGCCGGCTTGAAATGCTGCTGCACATAGGCCACCCATTGGTCCAGCGCGGTGGACGATTCCGCGATGTCCTGTCCGGCCACGGGGACCGGGCTGGAGGCCAGTGCCAGGTCCTTGTTGTAATCGAGCTCGCCGGTCTCGTGGGTGGCGCCCTCACCGAAGCCGACATGCTTGCTCAGGGCCACGCGGGGAAAGAGGTTGAGGCCGCCATGCAGCACGCAGCTCGCCGTCCAACGGATGGCCCAGCTGTCCACGCGTCCTTCCAGTTGCTGCTGCAGCATGGGACCGAAATAGTCCACCCGACCATCGGCCTCCAAGGCCTTGTCCTTGCCGGTGGAGCGGAGCTGTTCCACCAAGGTGCGGCCGTCCTGCTCAAAGTGTTGCCAGCTGCGGCGCCAGGTGGCCCAGGCGATGCTGTCCGGAAAGCGCAGGAAGAAGTTGTCCGCGTGGGTGCCCGGCTTCGCGAAGTAGCTCCACGACCCCACGGACCAGACCCGTTCATCGGTGGCGTGCCGG
>CAUJFM010000127.1 GCA_963169595.1 Bacteroidota bacterium
GGGCGGCAACCGGTTCACGATCGATGCCCAAGGGCTGGAGGCCGGTGCCTACCAGGTGGATGTCCGCATGAACGGCATGGACATCGGCCGGGCACGCTTCGTGAAGCAATAAGCCCCCTCCCGGTCGCAAGGCCCGGCGCGGACCCCCGCGCCGGGCCTTGTGCTTGGGGACCAGGCCCCGGTATCTTTGGGCCATGCGTTGGACACGCCTGCTGCTCCCCACCCTGGTGGGCCTGCTGCTGCCCCTGGGCTCGGGGGCCGGTCCGGCGCGGCCGCTGCTGGCCACCTACACCTTCGGGCTGACCCTGAGCCCCGGCCTGAACAACGAGCTCTTCACCCTCTTCGAGGTGAAGGAGTTCGAGGGCAAGGTGATCGGCACCGTGCCGCTGACGCGCAACACCTTCATGCTGCAGGCCCAGGGCGCCACGCCCAGCAAGGCCAACCCCACGGGCGAGAACCTCTTCGCCAAGTTCGACATCCCCCTCTGCCTGCCCCTGAAATGGCCCGAGGACCAGCGGCCACTGGGCGATTGCGAGGTGTTCGACTCCCTGTGGAAGCTGCGCTACTGGGACTATCCCTACCGGCCCATGGAAGGGCAGCACCCGGGCAAGGGCTGGTCCGAGAAACGCGACGCCCCCTCGCCCCGCCAGCTGCTGCTGCTGACGGACTATGGCATCCTGTACCTGAACGGCATGGCCAAGGGCGAGAACGTGTTCCGCCTGCTGCATGACGTGAGCGACAGCAGCTGGGTGGACAACTACCGCAAGGGCTACTGAGCGCGATGCAGGCCGTGGACACCCTGTTCGAGGAACTGACCGGTGCGGACCGCACGGAGGCCCTGCGCCGCGTGGCGTTGGGCAGGGCCATCACCCTGGTGGAGAGCGAGCGGGCACAGGACCGCGTGCTGGCCGATGCGCTGGTGGAGCGCTGCCTGCCGCTGGCCGGACGCACCCTGCGCGTGGGCATCACCGGCATCCCCGGCGTGGGCAAGAGCACCTTGATCGATGCGCTGGGCATGGCCCTGCTGGCCCAGGGGCACCGCGTGGCCGTGCTGGCGGTGGACCCCAGCAGCGTGCGCACCGGGGGCAGCATCCTCGGCGACAAGACCCGCATGGAACGCCTCTCCAATGCGGAAGGCGCCTTCATCCGCCCCACCTCCACGGGCGGCGACCTCGGCGGGGTGGCGCGGCGCACCCGCGAGACCATGGTGCTGTGCGAAGCGGCCGGCTTCGACCGCGTGCTGGTGGAGACCGTGGGCGTGGGCCAGAGCGAGCTGGAGGTGGACCGCATGACCGACCTCACCCTGCTGCTGATGATCGCCGGGGCGGGCGATGAGCTGCAGGGTATCAAGCGCGGCATCATGGAGGCCGCCGACCTGGTGGCCCTGACGAAGGCGGACACCGATGCGGACGGACGGATGCGCACGGCCGTGAACGACCTGCGGCAGGCCATCGCCCTGCTGCCGCTGCGGCCCAGCGGGCGGCATCCCGAGGTGGTGCTCACCAGCGCCGTCAACGGCCGGGGCATCGACACCCTGGTGGAGCGGCTGGACGCCCTGCACCAGGCCGACCTGGCCAGCGGGCACTTCACCCGCCGCCGTCAGGAACAGGACCTGCACTGGCTGGACAAGGCCACGGCCGATGCGCTGCTGCGCGCCTTCCATGCGGATGAGCACGTGCGGGAGGCCCTGATGCAATTGCGTGCGGACGTGCGGAGCGGCCGGCGCAGTGCGCACGCCGCCGCGGAGGAGCTGGTGCGGCTGTTCAGAACAGGCGGCGCACCTCGTCCTTGATGGTGAGCAGGCCCTCCTGCGAGGGCGTGTGCGAGAGGCGCGAGGCGTTCTCGAAGATCTTGCGGCTCAGCTCGGTGCCGGGGGCCATCTCACCCACCTGCTCGAAGCTCACGTTCACCAGGCGGATGGTCTCCTCCTTGGCCTGCTTCACCTTGGACCAGGCCTTCTCGCTCACATAGATCTGCTGCGTCACGTTGTGCTCGAACTCCTCGCGCACGGTGGCCACCAGCTCGCCGTGCAGGGCGCGCGCGCTCATGTTGCTCTTGTGCACGCGCAGCACCAGCGCGCCCGGCGCGATGCGCTCCAGGAAGAGGGCGATGCGCTCGTAGGCCTGCAGCCGCAGGGGCAGCACGTGGCGGTGATCGTCCTTGCGCAGCTCGGCCATGCGTTCGGCATTGCGTTCGGCGGCGCGGGCACCGAGGAAGTGCCGCACGGTGTAGAAGGTGGTGAGGAAGACCACCACGGAGGGCAGTACGGCCACCAGGACCTGGACAACGGGATCGCTCATCGTGTGGATAAACCGGTGGACGAATATCGGGAACGTCCAGGGTATGCCGGGGAACGCCCGGAAGGGTCTTGTTAGTTTTGCCCCTTCATCCACGCGCCCGGCGCGTCAGCGAACGACATGCACCTTTCCCCCACCGTACAGGCCATTGCCGAACCGGCCACCCTGCTGATGGCCCGTCGCAGCCGCGAACTGAAGGCCCAGGGCCGCGACATCATCGACCTGAGCCTGGGAGAGCCCGACCACGATCCGCCCGCCTTCGCCCTGAAGGCCGCCCACGAGGCGCTGGACGGCCCCTGGCACAAATACCCCCCGGTGAACGGCATGGCCGATGTGCGGGCCGCCATCGCCGCCAAGTTCAAGCGCGACAACGGGCTGGAGTACAGCCCCGAGCAGATCGTGGTGAGCACCGGCGCCAAGCAGAGCATCATGAACGTGGTGATGAGCCTGGTGGGCCCCGGCGACGAGGTGGTGATCCCCGCGCCCTATTGGGTGAGCTACTCCGAACAGGTGAAGCTGGCCGGCGGCACCCCGGTGATCGTGGAGAGCAGCATCGACGAGGACTGGAAGCCGCCCGTGGAGCGCATCGCCGCGGCCATCACCCCCCGCACCCGCCTGCTGATGTTCAGCTCGCCGTGCAACCCCAGCGGCTCGGTGATGGACCGCGCCGAACTGGAGGCCCTCGCCGCCATGGTGGCCCGCCACCCCGAGCTCTACGTGATCGCCGACGAGATCTACGAGCACATCGTGTTCAGCGGCACGCACGTGAGCTTCGGCACCCTGCCCGGCATGGCCGAGCGCACCATCACGGTGAACGGCCTGAGCAAGGCCTTCGCCCTCACCGGCTGGCGCGTGGGCTACATCGGCGCACCGCTGTGGATCGCCCAGGCGGCCACGAAGGTCCAGGGCCAGTTCACCAGCGGCGCCAACAGCATCGCCCAGCGCGTGTGCAAGGCCTGCGTGGAGGCCGACCCCGCCCTGCTCGCCCCCATGCGCGCCGACTTCCTGCGCCGCCGCGACCTGGTGCTGCGCGAGGTGGCCAAGATCCCCGGATGGCGTTGCAACACCCCACAGGGCGCCTTCTACCTGATGCCCGATGTGCGCAGCAGCATCAACGGCACCACCATCAAGGGCTCGGTGGACCTGAGCCTGCACCTGCTGGACGCCGCCGGCGTGGCCCTGGTGGAGGGCGCCTCCTTCGGCGCGGAGGGCACCCTGCGCATCAGCTACGCCACCAGCGATGAGAAACTGACCGAGGCCATGCAGCGCGTGGCCCGGGCCATCGAACAACTGCCCCGGTGAGCACCCCTTCCGCCATCGACCTGTTCCTGACCCGCGCGCGGGAGACCGCCGTGCTGGTGGTGGGCGATGTGATGGTGGACGCCTACCTCTGGGGCCGCGTGGACCGCATCAGCCCCGAGGCGCCCGTGCCCGTGGTGCAGGTGACCCGCCGCAGTGCCCGCCTGGGCGGCGCCGCCAACGTGGCCCTGAACGCCCGCGCGCTCGGCGCCACCGCCATCGTGGCCAGCGTGATCGGCAGCGACGACAATGGCACCCAGCTCGAACGCCTCTTCGCCGAACAAGGCCTGCGGAGCGATGCCTTGGTGCGCTCGCCGCTGCGCCGCACCACGGTGAAGACCCGCATCATCAGCGGCCACCAGCACGTGGTGCGCGTGGACGAGGAGCAGGAGGACGATCTGGCGGCCTCGGACGAGGAGGCCCTGCTGGAGCGCATCGCCCGGGTGCTGCGCGAAGAGCGGCCCGGCGTGATGGTGCTGGAGGACTACAACAAGGGCGTGCTCACCGAACGGACCATCGCAGGGGCCGTTGCGCTGGCCCACGAACATGGCGTGCCCGTGGCCGTGGACCCCAAGAAGAAGAACTTCCTGGCCTACCGCGGTGTTGACCTGTTCAAGCCCAACCTGAAGGAGCTGCGCGAAGGCCTCAAGCGCGAGGTGGACCCCACGGACCCTGCGGACGTGCGGGCCGCCGTGCTGGACCTGGAGGCGCGGCTGGGCAACCGGAGCTCGATGGTGACCCTGAGCGAGCATGGCGCCTACATCCATGCACCGGCGGGCGAGCACCGCGTGGCGGCCCACCGCCGGAAGATCGCCGACGTGAGCGGCGCCGGCGACACCGTGATCACCGTGGCCGCCCTGGCCCTGGCCCAGGGGCTGGCCCCACAGGCCATCGTGGAACTGGCCAACCTGGCGGGAGGCCTGGTGTGCGAGGAGGTGGGCGTGGTGCCCATCGACCCGGCCCGCTTCCGCACCGAATGCGAACGACTGCACCTACCGGCATGACCGTCACCCCCTATTCGCCGGAAGGCAGCAAACGCGAGCAGGTCGAGCGCATGTTCGACAACATCTCGCCCAAGTACGACCTGTTGAACCGGCTCTTCTCCCTGGGCATCGACCAGGGCTGGCGCCGCAAGGTGGTGCGCCTGCTGGGCCAGGAGCCCGTGGAACGCCTGCTGGACGTGGCCACCGGCACCGCCGACCTGGCGATCCTGGGCGCCACCCGCGCGAAGCAGGTCACGGGCGTGGACATCAGCGAGGGCATGCTGGCCCACGGCCGCACCAAGGTGGAGCGCAAGGGGCTGACCCAGCGCGTGCTTCTGCAACGCGCCGACAGCGCCGCGCTGCCCTTCGCCGACGGCACCTTTGATGCCGTGACCGTGGCCTTCGGGGTGCGCAACTTCGAGCACCTGGAGCAGGGCCTGCGCGAGATGGCCCGCGTGCTGCGGCCCAACGGAAGGATCTTCGTACTGGAGTTCAGCAAGCCCACCAAGGCCCCGATGAAGCAGCTGTTCCGCTTCTACTTCCACCGCGTGATGCCCGCCATCGGGCGCACCGTGAGCAAGGACAGCGCCGCCTACACCTACCTGCCCAAGAGCGTGGACGCCTTCCCCGAGGGGCAGGCCTTCCTGGAGATCATGGCCCGCGCCGGCTTCCGCGAGGTGAAGGCCGAACCGCTCACCGGCGGCATCGCCACCCTGTACACCGGCCGCAGGTGATGCGGACACCACCGCCCGCCGGCCCCCACACGGATCGATCGCTACTTTCGTTGCCTTCCTGATGCGCCTCCTCCGTTCCATACACCCCTGGCTGCTGGCCCTGGTGCTCGCCACCGCGCTGGCGCCCGCCGTGCAGGCCCAGAAGGGGATCAAGATGGAGAACCTGCCCAACTTCGATCTGCGGCGCTTCCACTTCGGCTTCCTGCTGGCCTTCAACACCAGCGACCTGGTGGTGGGCCTCGATCCGCGCTCGCCCTTCCGCGATTCGCTGCTGGTGCTGGACCACGTGCGGCAGCCGGGCTTCAACCTGGGCATCATCTCCTCGCTGAACATGACGGACAACCTGAGCCTGCGCTTCCTGCCCACGCTCTCGTTCCAGGAACGCCAGTTGCAGTACACCTTCCGCGAGCCGGATGGCCGCAAGAAGGTGTTCGTGAAGCCCGTGGAGAGCACCTACCTGGAATTCCCGCTGCTGGTGAAGTTCCGGAGCGACCGCATCAACAACTTCGCCGTGTACCTGATCGGTGGCGGCAAGTTCGGCATCGACATGGCCAGCCGGAAGGACGTGAACCAGGCGCTGGACGACGAGATCGTGATCAAGCTGGAGAAGTACGATTATGCGGCGGAGATCGGCGGCGGCTTCGACTTCTTCCTGCAGTACTTCAAGTTCGGCATCGAACTGAAGACGGCGATCGGCATCCCCAACGTGCTGATCGATGACGACACCCGGTTCAGCCGTCCGCTGGAGAGCCTGCGCACCCGCGCCTTCGTGTTCACCCTGACCTTCGAGGGCTGAGCGATGGAACGGGTGGTGGACATCGCCCTGCCCCCGCGCGAGGCCCACGATGCCGTGCTGCTGCGCGAAGCGGCGCTGGAAGCAGCGGGCTGGCCGGCCGGTGAGGGCGCCCATGTGCAGGTGCTGAAACGCTCCATCGATGCGCGCAGCCGGCAACCCCTCTACCGCCTGCGCGTGCGGATCGCCGATGTGCCCCTGGAGGAGGGCACCGCACCACCCGTGCTGCCCGATGTGGCCGGCCACCGGCCCGTGGTGATCGTGGGCTGCGGACCGGCCGGGCTGTTCACCGCGCTCCGCTGCATCGCGCACGGACTGCGGCCGGTGCTGCTGGAGCGCGGCAAGGATGTGCGCGCCCGGCGACGCGACCTGGCCGCCATCAACCGGATGCACCTGGTGGACCCCGACAGCAACTACTGCTTCGGCGAGGGCGGCGCGGGCACCTACAGCGACGGCAAGCTCTACACGCGCAGCCACAAGCGCGGCGATGTGGAGGGCGTGCTCCGCGCCCTGGTGGCCTACGGGGCCTCGCCGGACATCCTGGTGGACGCCCACCCGCACATCGGCACCAACAAACTGCCGGGCATCATCACCGCCATCCGCGAGGCGATCATCGGGGCGGGGGGTGAGGTGCACTTCGGCACGCGCGTCACCGACCTGGTGGTGGAACAAGGCCGTGTGCGCGGCGTGCGCACCGCCGCAGGCGCGGAACACCTGGCCGATGCCGTGGTGCTGGCCACCGGCCATTCGGCGCGCGACATCTTCCAACTGCTGCTGGCGAAGGGCATCCGCATCGAGCGCAAGGACTTCGCCCTGGGCGTGCGCGTGGAGCACCCGCAGACCATCATCGACCAGGCCCAGTACCACTGCGCCGTGCGCGACCCCTACCTGCCCCCGGCCAGCTACAGCCTGGTGCAGCAGGTGGAAGGGCTCGGGGTCTACTCCTTCTGCATGTGCCCGGGCGGCATCATCGCGCCCTGCGCCACCGCACAGGATGAAGTGGTGACCAACGGCTGGAGCCCCAGCAAACGCAACAATCCCTTCGCGAACAGCGGCGTGGTGGTGGAGGCGCGGGGGCATTTCGCGGAGAACGACCCGCTGGCGGGCATGGCCTACCAGCGCAACGTGGAGCACGCGGCGTGGATCGCGGGCGGCCGCACCCAGGTGGCGCCGGCCCAGCGGCTGGAGGACTTCATCCAAGGACGGATCTCCGCCGACCTGCCGGAATGCAGCTATCCCCCGGGCATCCTCTCCCACCGCGTGGACCAGCTGCTGCCCCGCGAGATCGGCCAGCGGTTGCGCGAAGGCTTCAAGGCCTTCGGGCAGAAGATGCGCGGCTACCGCACCAACGAGGCGGTGGTGGTGGCGGTGGAATCGCGCACCAGTTCACCCGTGCGCATCCCGCGCGACCCGAACAGCCTGCAGCACGTGACGGTGCAGGGCCTGTTCCCCTGTGGTGAAGGTGCGGGCTATGCGGGCGGCATCGTGAGCGCGGCGATGGACGGGCAGCGCGTGGCCGATGCGGTGGCCCGCCACTACGGCGTGCCCGCCTGACGCGTGAACTCCATGCACAGTGCCGACGCGGCCACGGCCACGTTGAGCGATTCGGCGGCGCCCACGCGGGGAATGGCGATGGTGCGGGCCTCCAGGGCACGCACCTCGGCGGAGACCCCGTGCGACTCACTGCCCAGCACCAGCACCGCCGGGCGCTTCAAGGGCTCGCTGAAGACATTGCGGCCCTCCATGCTGGCCAGGTAGAGCGCGGCCCCTGCGGCACGCAGGCGTTCCACTTCACCGGCGAGGTCCACGTAGTGCACGGTCACGCGGAAGATGGCGCCCATGCTGGCCTGCACGCATTTCGGGTTGAAGGCCTCCACGCTGCCGCGGTCGCAGAGCACCCGCCGCACCCCGAACCAATCGGCGATGCGCAGCACGGTGCCCAGGTTGCCGGGATCGGCGATGCCATCCAGGGCCAGCACCAGTTCATCCGCGTGCATGGCGCCCACCGGAAGCGGGGCCGGGCGCTGCACCACGGCCACCACGGCATTGCCGCTCTCCAGGGTGCCCATGCGTTCCAGTTCGTGCGGTGGCAGCATCACGGCATCGCGCAGGTGCATGCGGTCGGCCATGGCCTCCGTGGCATAGAGTGTCCGCACGGGCCACCCGCTGGCGAGCAGTTCGGCCACCAACTTGGGGCCCTGCACCAGGAAGAGGCCCTCCGCATCCCGGTACTTCTTTTGATGCAGGGAGCGCACCAGCTTCAGATCGGCCTTCGCGGACAAGGGGCGGATATATTTGACGCACCACTCGATCGCGGTGCGCCGCGCAAATTAGGCAGCTCAAGCGGCTCCGTGAGGACCATCCTTCACCATATCGCACTTGGTGCGCTCGGGGGCATGCTCCTGGTGGGCTGCGACCCCACCAAGCGGGTGCCGGCCGGCAGCCACCTGCTGAACCGCACGCGGGTGGTGCTCCACGACAAGAGCGTGGACGCCTCGGAGCTGGAGTCCATCGTCAAGCAGGTGCCCAACAAGCGCATCCTGGGCCAGCGCTTCCACCTGGCCATGTACAACCTGCCCGACCCGGAGCGGATGGCCGCGAAGAAGGCGCGCAAGGACCTGCGCATCGACCGCATCAACGAGGACCGAACGGCACGCGGCAAGGAACCGAAGCCCTACACCCGCACCATGGGCGAATGGCTGCGGCAGGATGTGGGCGAGGCGCCCGTGATCCTGGACCCCGAGCTGACCGAGCGCACCGTGGACCAGATGCGCCTGTACCTGGCCAAGGAAGGCTGGTTCAGGGCGGCGGTGAGCGACAC
>CAUJFM010000128.1 GCA_963169595.1 Bacteroidota bacterium
GGTGTTGAAGCTGGTGGGCGAGAAAGGGAAAGTGGTGGTGGCCGAGTTGGTGCCGCAGGTGGTGGAGTGGAACAAGGGGCCGATGGGCGAACGTGCCGGTTTTCCCGTGAACGATCCGCGCACGATCGTGCATGTGGGCGATGTGCTCGAACTGATCCGCAACGGCAAGGGCACGTACGATGCCATCCTGCTCGATACGGACAACGGCCCAGAAGGGCTTACCCAGGCGCGCAACAACCGGTTGTATTCCCATCGCGGGCTGCGGTCCGCCTACGATGCACTAAGGCCGGGTGGGGTGTTGGCGGTCTGGTCCACGCACCCGCACGATCCCTTCACACGCCGATTGGGCATGGCTGGTTTCCGTGTGGAAGAACAGAAAGTGTTCGCCCATCGCGATAAAGGCACCAAGCACCACTTGTGGTTCGCAAAGAAGCCGTAGTGCATCCTTCGATCACTTCCCGAAATACCCTTGGTACCACTCCTTTTCCCAGTGATCGCGCTCTTCCTCGAGCAGTTGTGTGCCGTCGATCAAGTCCCGTAGCATCCGCAAGGAGCGGTCGTCGCGTTGGGAGATCACCGGGATGCCCGCACGGATCAACGCGGCCGCCGCCACACCCGGTCCCTGCTGGTACACCTTGTCCGCCGCGAAGCGCGAGCCGAGGTAGGTGACCGTGCTGCCGCAGGCGCCGCTGATGTCCATGAGGATCGCGAGGTCCACTTTCTCACGCAGTGCACGGTCGCGCATCTCGTACGCGGCCTTCACCATGCCGGCGGTCCAATCGGTGCCGTCTTCGGCCAAGGAGCGCGCCTTGCCGTCCAGCACGTCGAAGCCGTTGCCGCCGTGGTTGTCCGGCGTCAGGCGCGGGGTGCCGAAGGAGAAGTGCTCCGGACAGAATTTGACGATCCGCACCTCGGGCCGAACAAGCCATGATCGCAGACCGGTGTGGTCGCCGTTGGTGCTGCCATCCACACCGCATCCCACGCCGCCCAGGCAGGCGCTCATCATCACCACCAACGGCTGCTCGGCCGTGGGGCGCGGGCGTTGGAAGAAGGCAGCACTGGGCAGGTGGGCGGGGCGAGCCGTGGTCATGCCCTGTAAAGTTCGTTCACTTCACCCGCTTGCCCTCCATTTCCTTGCCTTGCCGGAAGGTCAACCGGTCAACGACGCCTTGTGCGTCGGGGTGGAAGGTGATGGTGGCATCCACCACGGTGAGGAAGAACTCGTTCGGTGCGGAACCGAACACCTCAAGCTCCTGCTGGCCGGTGGGGCGCAGGAAGAAGCGATCGCCCTCGGCGCGGAAGGTGAGGGTGAACCCCGGGGCCAGCTCGTATTCGCCCACGTAGGGCAACAGCTCCGCGTTGTGCAGGGCAATGGCCGTACGCGCAGGGAGCGGTTCATTGGTCAGGGTCATGGGGTCATCGCCTTGGCGGGTCTGCAGCAGGGCGCCTGTCACTTTGCCATCGCTACGCCGGAAGGAGATATTGATCACATCGCCGACATAGCGGAACCGGTCGTTGCCCAGGTATTGCAGGCGGAAGCGTTTACCACCCTCACGCTGCGCGTGCAGACCGTCGTCATCGCTGGTGACGTAGCGTGTCACGCCTTGTTCGCTCCGGTACACACCGGCATAGGCCAGCGCTTGTTCCGGGGTAAGCGGCACCTCTGGACCGCCATACGGCTTGCCCAAGACGATCGCCGCCAGCTCGGGCGCCAGGCCGTGTGCATCGTCCGATTCACGGTTCACCAGCACCACAACAAAGAGGTCCTCATTCGGCAGGTAGACCATGTTGCTGGTGGCCCCGTTGATGCCGCCGCTGTGCTCCCGCGTGGGGCTGCCCTGCACGTTCTGGAACATCCAGCCGTAGCCATAGCCGCAGGCCGTGTCATTCGCCAGCACGAATGACGTGAAGGCCCGCTCACGGAATTGCACCGGCATCATGTTCCCTTTTTGAACGGCCGTGTTCCATTTCCACAGGTCCTCCACGGTGCTGCGGATCGACCCCGCGCCGCGCGGCCATGTCAGGCTCACCGGCAACGCCGGCACCCAGTTTTCGCCTTCGGGTTGGTAGCCCAGGCCGGGCTCATGGGGCAGGTAGGTGTCATCCAATGCCGCGCTGGAGGATGCCATGCCCGCCGGCCGCAGCAGATGCTCCGCCACGTGGTCCGACCATGACCGGCCCGAGACCTTCTCGATGATGGCTGTGAGCAGGATGTAGCCGCTGTTGCTGTAGTTCCACTTCGTGCCGGGCTTGAATTCCAGCGGCAGGTCCTTGAACATCTTGATCTCGGCCTCCAAGCTTACGGTCGCCGCGAAAGCCTCGGGGTTGTACGCGGGCAGGTCGGTGAAATTGGGGATGCCCGATGTATGCGTGAGCAGGTGCTCGATCGTGATGGGATGCTCCTTCTTCGGAAAGTCCACGTAGCGCTGGATCTCGTCGGTCAGCTTCAGCTTCCCTTGGTCGGCCAGTTGCAGGATGGCCACCGCGGTGAACTGTTTCGTGATGCTGCCGATGCGGAACTGGCTGGCGGTGGTCAACGGCTTGTTCGCCGCCACATCGGCCATGCCCAACGCGCGCTCGTACAGGATGCGGTCGCCTTGCGCCACCAGCACCACCCCGCCCGGTGCATCAGCGGTGAAGTGCTCGGCCAGCACCGCATCCATGCGGGCGGTGAGGGTGGTGTCGGCCTGCGCCGTTGCTGTTCGGGTCGATGGAAGGGCCAGGAACAGGGCTGCCCATGTGCCAAGCCGGGTGAGTTTGATCCGCATGTGCCTATGACGCCTATTGCGGATGCTCCGGTTACAGCAGTACTTGAACTCGGTCGGGTGGGGCGTACGATCCGGCCGATCGCCGTGCCATTCCCGCCTTCCACCTGCACCCGGGCTCAGATCCTCGTCAACAGCAGTTTCCCGATCGCCTCCACCTGCTTGGCGCTCACCGCGGCCTGCTTCGCGCACTTCTTCCAGGTCTTCACCCCGGCCTTCACCTCGTCGATGATCGCGGCGGCCTTCTTGATGTTCATCGCCTTGGCCACGGCCAGCAGGTCGTCGCGGACGATGTCCGTGCGCTTGCCGTTCACGCTCATCTGGTGCTGCCGCAGCCAGATGTTCTTCGGGTCGTACGCGAAGGTGATGTCGTAGGCCGGCGAAAGGTGCCATTGGCCCTGCGGGTCCATCAGGAACGAGGTGTTCTTCGTGTGGTCGTCGCAGTTGCGGGCGATCACATTGAAGCACATGCGGCGGAAGAGCTCGGCGGCATCGGGGTAGGGCAGGCCCAACAGGCGCATCATGGTAAAGGCGTCAGCGTAGCTGTGGCGCACGGGGTCGTTGTAGTCCAGGTGGCCCAGGCCGCAGAGCGTGGCCATGTGCAGGCGCACGGTCTCGCCGGTGTGTGCATGCTTCACGCGGTCGAAGCGTTGCGTGAGGAAGTGCGCGCGGCCGTTCTCCTCCAGCAGCGTGCACGGCATCATGCTTATGCCGCTCGCCACGGCCATCAGGTGGTAGGCATACTCGATGCGGCCGTAACCCTTGGGGTCGCCCAGCGCGGCGTTGGTCACGCCGTCGAACTTGATCAGGCAGTACGAAAAGCCTTCCAGTCCGTCGATCTGGCCGCTGCGCACCTCGCCGGTGTGGTGGTTGTACGCCACGATCGCCTTGGCCCGCGCGCCGCCCGCCGAGGTGCCCACCTGGATGATGTCCATCAGGGCCTGCTTCTCGCCCTTCCTGCGGTTGGTGCTGAACTTCTCCCGCTCGGTGAGCACCCGCCGCGCCACGCGCACCAGTTCCTCCACTTGCAGGGCCTCGCTGCTGGCCTCCAGTTCGGCGTGGCTCGGCTCGAACTCCAAGGCCCCCATGGCACGGTGACCCAGGAAGCACAGCTTCTCCACCGGGTTCGCCAGCTCGCGCTTTTGTTCGTTCAGCCAGGCGTTCAGCAGTGTATCGCCGAAGCGGTCCGGCAGGCAATCGGCCAGCAGGCCCGGCAGCCCCTTGAACGTCTCGTTGCGGCTGTTGCCGAAAACAAAGACCTCCTCGCCGCCCCGCGCCTTCGCCAAGGGCATCATCACCGGGGCCACGTCCAGCCCGCTGCGCGTGAACGTGCGGTCGAACTGGAACGAAGCCCGCTGCAGGCGCTCGTCCCACACCACCAGGCCAACCACCTGGCCCCAAAGGATCACTTTCGCATGCGTTACCATGTGCTCTTGGGTTTGGGCGGCAGCACATCCGGCTTCTTGCGCCCCGCGCGTTTGCGTTGCTTCTTCAGGTACTTCTCCTGGGCCTCCACCAGCATGTAGGGCGTGGGCTGCGGCTCCTGGTGAAAGGCATCGAGCAGCTCCAGCCGGTCCATGGCGCGCAGCACCTGCACCACGGTGAGCAGGGTGGCGGCGCGGCCGGCCTCCAGCTTCACCACGGTGGTGCGGTCCAGCCCCGCGCGCGTGGCCACCTCGGCCTGGCTCTGGTTGCGCTCCAGCCGCATGCGCCGCAGCTCGGCCCCCAGCTTCGCCACCACCTGCTGGTCGCTCATGGCTTGCCAGTTGATGTTGTTTGTAGGCATCGTAAGGTGTTGTTCAGTTATCTAACGCAGCTTTTCCGCTACAAGTATACACAATTTTGTTGAAGTTGGATGCATTTAATGATGACGATACGAATCATAGAGACAATAATGTCATCATTATGATGCTCTTTCACATCAATCAAACATACCTGATCGGGGTGCGTCCGGGGTAAGAACGTGGAGAGGTGAGAAAGTGAAGGCGGTGAGAAAGTGAAGAAGTGAGGGCGGGCGTGCCCTGTCCTGCGCCCGTGGCCCACGCACGGGTCGGGTGCTTCGCTGTAGCCCGACTTGTCGTGGCCAGCGGTCGCGGGGCTGTGGTGGCTTCCTGCGGTCGCCTCCTCGCTCCACGCGCCCGCAAGGCCGCGCCTGCGCGGAGCTGCCGCTACGCCCCCTCACGCGGGCCAACGTTCACTGCTCCCGTGCCACTACCGTATCGTACAGGCCGTAGTGCGTCAACCCCGGATGGCTTTCGATGCCGGTATAGCGCAGCGACGCATCCTCGTACCGCCGGAACGCGAACACCGCCTGGTTCATCTGCTCGGTGTTGAACACCTTCAGTTTCACCAACAGGTGGAAATCCTTCACGGTTAGACCGGTCACGGTCTGGAAGAGCTCCGGTTCCAGCTTGGTGATCACATCCTGCAGCGTGTTCTCGCGGAAGTCCGTGAGGTACATGAAGGCCGGGATGCGCGTGGCGAACTTGATCAGCTTCTCCTGCACCAGCTTGCGCTTGCTCTTGTACTCCTTCTCGGCGTCGGTCAGCTCCTTCTTCTGCTTCTCCGTGAGCTTGCCCTTCTTCGCTTTGCCCTTCAGGTCCTTGATCTTCCCGCTCTTGTTGATGATCGTCTCGATGATGTTGTCGCCCAAGGCACGCCAGCCTTCGATCTTCTCAATGGCCTTCATGGCCTCCGGGTCGTCCAGCAGCCGTTGCAGCGTGATGTTGTCCACGTTCACCAGCAGCGCGCTTTCCCACTTGCGGGCAAGCAGTGTCGCCGACGTACCGGCCATGGCGATGTCCAGGATGCCGCCCGCATCGATCTGCGTCATGTTGGCACCATCGTAGGCCAGCACGGGCAGGAAGGAGACGAGGTCCTTCACGGCGTTCTCCGGGTTCGGCTCGTTGGGCGATAGGCCGATGCCGTATTCACTGAGCTGCCGCAAGGCCCGCGTGGGTGCGAAGTCGAACACGAAGCAGATGGGCTTCAGGATCTCCTCGGCGTTCGGGTCGTCGCCGTTCGGGTTCTTGATGGACCACGGCGATTGCACGCGGAAGGCCGCTTGGAAATAGGTCTCCGGCGACTTCAGGTTGCGCAGCATCAGGATGCTCGACCATTGCGGCACGGTGACGCCCGTGGTGAGCTTGCCGCAGCTCAGCGTGATGGTCTTCGTGTCGAAACCGTTGCCGATGGCCTTGCGCACCGGGGGCAGGGCGTCCAGGCCGATACCCGCCGTAGTGCCCGCAGCCACCACCACGTCGTAATCGTGCCAGTAGGTATTGTGCTTCTCCTTTAACAGGTTGGCCATGGCGTGGCAGGCCGCCACGTTGGGCAGGAACCAGAACGCGTGTTGCAGGTAGGGCAGCAGCCGCACATCCGAGTAGGGGAACGGCGGACGCGAACCGGTCTTCAGCAGTTCCACCGACTTGGGCGCGTAGCCGCCCCGGATGATGTCCAACCACTTCTGCACGTCGCTCTTGTGCTTGAACTGCACACCGGGCCCTGAGCCTGTCGAAGGGCCGGTGCCACTGGCCTCGAAGAAGGCGTTGAGGTCGAACTCATCGAATTCACCGGCGCTGGCGATGGCCAGCAGCTCATCGGGCATCTGGTAGGTGAGCAGGCGCATCTGCGGCAGCGCACCATACGGATTCCGCTTGTCGGGGTGCTGCGTGGCGAAGGCTTCCTTGGCGCGCTGCTCGTCGGTATAGGTCCAGTTGAAGATCTGCTCCTCGATGAACTCGCCGGTGGCCAGGGCCTTGAAGGGCGTGCCACTGAGGTAGAGGTAGGCCTTGGTGGTGATGGGCAGGAACTCGCTCTCCTGCTCCAAAGGCTGTTGCAGATCGGCCACCTTCTCCTTCAGGCGCTTCTCGTCCTCCAGCCGGGCCTCTTCGCGCACCAGCGCTTCCTCCTCGCTCTCGAAGAGCTCCTTGGCCGATTCGCGCCAGGCCCCGAAGTGGTACTCCTCGAAGACCACGAGGTCCCACTTCACGTGGTGCACCCATTCGTTCTTGGGCTTGATGTTACCCAAGGCATCGCGACCCAGCAGGTCCTGGAAGGAGCCGAAGTACACCACGGGCTTGCGTTTGTCGATCTGCGTGGGATCGCTGCCGCTGTTCTTGCTCAGGTATTGCCAGCCGCTGAAGTCCACGTGGTTCTCCAGGTCGCTTTGCCAGGCATCCTCCACGGCGGGCTTGAAGGTGACCACCAGCACGCGCTTGGCGCCCATCTTCTTGGCCAGTTGGTACGCGGTGAAGGTTTTGCCGAAGCGCATCTTGGCGTTCCACAAAAAGCGCGGCACGGCGTGCATGTCTTCCTTCCAGATGGAATGGAAGTAGGCGTGTGTCTTGTCCACGGCCTCGGCCTGCTCGCGACGCATGGGGAAGGTCTCGTGGTGGCTGCCGGAGTAGCGCTCGCCCGTGCGCAGTTCGGCCAGCACGGCCTTCACATCCTTCACCGTGCAGCGCATCCACTCCAGCGCCACACGCTCGAAGCCTTTGCGCTCCAACGCAGCGCGCACCTCGTGGTCGGTGATGAGGCTGCCGTCCGCGCGTTCGGCGGGTTCGTCCAGCTCGATCCGGTAGTTCGTGATGGCGGCGGTCTTCAATTGCTCGGTCACGCGCTGCTTCACGTTGCGCGTGGTCTGGCCCACTTTCAACTGGCCCTTGTGTGCCGCATCGGCAATGGAATAGGCATAGATGCGCGGCCGCGCTTCCGGCTTGGGCGCAAGGATTTCGTCGATGGTCTTACTCATCGCCTTCGCCCATGGGTCGGATCATGCTCTCAATGAACGCGATCTCATCCTTTGTGATGCCGTACTTCTCATAGAGCATTTCATCAGTCCATGTTTTGTTCCAGGCCTGCTGGGGCACCCAAGTATATGTTGAACGAAGTGCGTCTTGCGTAATCTTCCTGAGCGACACAAGGAATCGGAAGAAACGAGTTCGGTAGTAGCTCGCGAAGCTCCGAGCCTCGCGTTCTGACTGAAACGGCGACACAATCAGATATGATTGGGTACAGGCCGATGGTGGAGGTGCAACTATTTCCTTGCCGAGAATTTGATGTGGAAATGACTCACCTGCTCCGTAGGCCTTCGGAACTAGCACTTTCCATGAATGGCGGATTCAACCAATAAACGCAATCGCGGGGTCATCGGGTTAGTCGGTTGAACTGGTTGATCGGGGTGTCGAAGTTG
>CAUJFM010000129.1 GCA_963169595.1 Bacteroidota bacterium
ATCACGCCCCGGCCCAGCGCAGCACCTTCCTCACCGTGCTCTGCATCCTCAGTTTCATCGGCGGGCTCTGGACCTTGTGGTCCGGCTACCGCAATGCGTTCACGGATGCGCCACAGAAGGGTTTGGCCGAGGCCCGGGAGCGGATGGAGAAGGCCCATGCGGAGATGGACGATGAGGCCCTGCCCGTGGTGGAGGACCTGATGGGGTCGGCACTTGTCATGGCGGAGAATGCTGCTGCCCACGCCAGGGAACTTGGTTATGGGGAACTGTTGATGGCCGCGCTCAGCCTGTTCGGTGTCTGGAACATGTGGAACCTGCGGAGGCGTGGGTTCTGGATCTACCTGGTGGCCTCGGTGGGCGCGCTGGCGCTTCCGGCGGTGATCCTCGGTGGTGGTGGACCAATGGCGTCCATTGGCCTGCTGTTCACGGGGTTGATCTCCTTGGTATTCATCGTGCTCTATGCGCTCAACTTGAAGGAGATGCGGTGATCGGCGCTGCATGGCCCCGTGGCCTGCAGCCGTTCATCCCAGATCAGACACTGGATGAGCATGCGCATGGCTACTTTCACCCCGCGATCCGATCCCATGTCCCAGACACACTTCCTCCCCGACGAGGCCGGAGAGACCAAGCGCCCCGACCTCATCAGCGTGCTCGGCCTGCTCACCTTCATCAACACCGGCATCTTCATCCTGGTCTATGGCATCACCCTGCTGGGGATGATGGGCGTGTCGCAGATGCCTGAGGAGGAGTTCGTCTCCACCATCCTGGAGGCCACCGGGGATTTCCTGCCAGCCGATGGCCGGGAGCAGTTCGAGGCCATGGCCCGCATCCTCCACGCCAATGGGGTGGCGCTCATGTTCATTTACCTCGCGCGCACCGTGGCCCGCCTCATCGGGGCCATCGGCATCTGGCGCGGCCGTCGCAATGGCTTCTACCTCTATGCAGGAGCCCAGCTCATCGGCCTCTTCCTGCCGCACTTCATCCTGCCCTGGTCGATGATCGGCTTCTTCGGCCCCCTGATGACCGTGGCCATCACGGCGCTCTACGGCACCCAACTGAAGCGGTTGGCGTGATCCCGGAGCTTCAGTGACCAAAGGTCCAGATCGCAAGTCGGCGGCCCGGTAGCTTTGCGGCCATTCCCCCAAGGTCCCGTGGTGCCCGGCCCCGCATTCCGTTCGCAGCTTCCTGGTGTGGTGCTGGCCACCGCCATCGGGCTCGCCGGCCACTACCTGGCGGCGTTCACGCCCTCCTGGCTCAATGGCATCCTGCTGGCCCTGCTGGGCGGCATGGTGGTGGGCAATGGGGTGAAGCTACCGGCTGCGCTCCATCCCGGCATCGGCTTCACCAGCAGCAAGTTATTGGAGCTTTCCGTGATCTTCCTTGCGTTCGGCATCAACTACGGCCACATCGCCGCTTTGGGGGCGGGTGCGTTCACGGTCATGGTCGTCATGGTGGGGGCCATGGTGCTCCTCACCTTCTTCCTGGCCCGGCGGGTGAATTGCCCAGGCAGTACAGGCTGGTTGGTGGGTTTCGGCACGGCGATCTGCGGTTCGAGCGCCATCGCCGCGCTGGCGCCGCGCGTGGCGAAGAACAAGGAGGACGTGGGCATCGCCATGGCCGTGGTCAATCTCTTCGGAAGTGTGGGCATGATCGTGCTGCCCTTGGTGCTGGTGCGCTTCGGGTTGTCCGATACACAGCTGGGCCTGCTCATCGGCGGCACGCTCCATTCGGTGGGCAATGTGGTGGGTGCAGGCTACGCGTTGAGCGACAGCGTGGGCGAGGCGGCCACCACCATCAAGCTGGCGCGGGTGGCCCTGTTGAGCCCGGCGCTGATCCTCTTCAACTACCTGGTGAACAGCCACGAAGCCCGCCACTGGCGCGAGCATTTGCAGCTGCCGTGGTACCTCTGGGGCTTCATCGGCATCACCCTGCTCAGTTCGCTGGTGGACATGCCGGCTGCCTTGCTGGACACCATGGAACTGGCCGGCAAGCTGGCGCTCACCATCGCGCTGGCCGCCATCGGGCTCAAGGTGAGCTTCGGTGAACTGTTCCGATCGGGCCGCAAGGGGCTCGGCTTCGGGCTCCTGATCTTCGCCGTGCAGTTCGCGCTGGTGGCGTTGCTGATGGTCGTGGTGGAGTAGGCTGCTCAGCCCTTCACCGCGATCCCGCTGATCTCCACGTTCACGCCGCGTGGCAGGCCCTTCACGGCGTAGGCCTCGCGGGCCGGGGGCACCTCGCCGAAGTAGCTGCCGTACACCTCGTTCACCGCGGCATAGAGGCTCATGTCGCTGAGCAGGATGGTGATCTTCACCAGGTGCCCGAAGTCCATGTCGGCCGCCTTCAGCAGCTTGCCGATGTTCTCCATCACCTGCCGCGTCTCCGTGGCGATGTCGCCGGTGTGCAGGCCGCCCGATTCGTCCAACGCGATCTGGCCGCTGAGGTAGAGCGTGCCATTGCTCAGTATGGCCGGGGTGTAGGGGGCGATGGGCTTGGCGGCGTTCGGGGGGAAGATGGGTTGCTTCATGGGATGCGTTGCGTGTTAGTGGAGTTGCGTGTTGCGCGTTGGTCGGCATCAAAGGTGTTCCTGCCATACGGAACGCGCAACACGTAACGGTCCAACACGCAACATCCGGTGGGATACCTTTGCGCTCCCCGCCTTCGCTCAAAGCTTCGGCGGATGATACATGAAAGACCTGCCCCTCATCCTGGTCACGAACGACGACGGCATCTTCGCTCCGGGCATCCGCACCCTGGCCGAGGAAATGAAGCCCTTCGGGCGAGTGATGGTGGTGGCGCCGGACAAGCCGCAGAGCGCCATGGGCCACGCCATCACTATCCACAGCTTCCTGCGGTTGCAGTCGGTGCAGCTGATGGACGGCGTGGAGGCCTGGAGCTGCAGCGGCACGCCGGTGGATTGCGTGAAGCTCGCGATCTATAAGCTCCTCGGCGGCAACAAGCCCGACCTGCTCGTCAGCGGTGTGAACCACGGGGCCAACATCAGCATCAACGTGCTGTACAGCGGCACCATGAGCGCGGCCGTTGAAGGGGCCATGGAGGGCATCCCCAGCATCGGGTTCAGCCTGATGGACCACAGCATCGAGGCGGACTTCAGCCAGGTGCGCCCGGTGATCCGCAGTGTGGTGGCCAACACGCTGAAGCACGGCATGGCCGCCGGCACCTGCCTCAATGTGAACGTACCCCGTAACGATGGTGCCCCGCTGAAGGGCATGCGGGTGTGCCGTCAGGCCAAGGCCAATTACAACGATGAGTTCGAGACCCGTCTCGACCCTGGTAACCGCGAGTACTATTGGATGCGCGGCGAGTTTGAGAGCAATGACCATGGCCACGACACCGATGTGTACGCGGTGAACAACCGCTATGTGAGCATCGTGCCCACGCAGTTCGACATGACCGCCCACCACGCCATTGCCGAACTGA
>CAUJFM010000130.1 GCA_963169595.1 Bacteroidota bacterium
CTGGTGGAACCGGGCAAGTAGTTCGTTGGACCACCAGCCATGAAAAGGCCCCGGTTGTTCAATCGGGGCCTTGTCGTTCTGCGTGTGTCGACGATCAGCCGGTCATCTGCACACGCTTGGGCTTCACCCAGTTGCCGGTGACCATGTAGCAACCTGACCGCAGGACCGACATGGCGATGGAGTTGCCGCCCCCCTGCCCTTCAGCGCCTGCTCGATCAGGTTGCGACCACTCCTATCCAGCGCACGCGCACTGGCCTGGCCACCTGTTTCCTCATCGAGCTCGATCGAGCGGTCCGTTGGTCGGGTCCGGGTGCTCCAAAAAGCCCTCCTGCGCATGTTCGTCGATCCCCACAATGCGCGACCCACGGCCCACACCATTTCATGGCCGCCTTCGCCCATCACACAGGAACCCGCATCGTTCGACCGGATCCGCAAGGGTGACCAGCAATGAAAAGGCCCCGGCGTTGTGCCGGGGCCTTTTCGCGTTCAGTGTGTGGTCGATCAGCGGGTCACCTGCACACGCTGGGTCTTCACCCAGTTGTCGGTGGTGAGCTGCACCATGTACTGGCCCGACTGCAGACCGGCCATGTCGATGGTGTTGGCACCGCCGGCCTTCGCCTGCAGCGCCTGCTCGATCACGATGCGGCCGCTCATGTCCAGCACGCGCACATGGGCCTTGCCACGCAGGTCCGCATCAAGCTCGATGGTGAGCAGTCCGTTGGTGGGGTTCGGGTGCACCGAGAAGCCCTCCTGCGACAGCTCGTCGATGCCCACGGCACCGCAACCCACGGCCCAGACCAGCTGGTTGGCCACCTCGCCCGTGGCGCAGGAACCAGCGTCATTGGACTGGATGCGCAGGGTGATCGCGTTGTTGACGTTCTGCGAGTTCACCGCGAAGCCGGTGAGGTTGCCGCCGTTGATGCCCTGATAAATGATCGTGGCGTTCTCGTCGTAGCCGTTGTAGACCACGATCCGGTCGCCCGTCAGCATCTGCCCACCGAGGAAGTTGATCGTCGTGGGCACGTTCTCCAGCGACTCGAAGGTGTACCAGCGGTCGCTGTTGTTGCCGTAGCAGTGGGTGTAGGTCTCCACGCCGCAGGAACGGATCACGCAGCTGTCGCTGGGGAAGGTGAGGGAATCGGTGAAGAAGGTGCACTCGGGCGAAGCCTGGTCGGTGAGACCGAACACCACGTTGTCGTTCTGGTCATAGGGACCAAAGGTGTACACCCCCACCGCCGTCACGGTCTGGGAGTCACCGGAAACGGTCTCTTCGATCACCAGCCCATCCTGGCTCGGGGCCTGGGTGACGATCACCTCCGTGGTGTAGCTGCGGCTGAAGCAGTCGGGCACCAGGTTGTAGGACACGCCGGGCGCCTGGCAGCCGATGCACTGCACGGTCCATTCCCAAGGGTCATAGGAAGAACCACCGCCGCAGGAACCGGAGCCGTCGGAGGTCAGGGTCATGTACAGGTTGCCCGTGGTGGTGGTCACATCCACGGCATAGTACGGCGAAGTGGTGCTGAGCACAGCGCTGCCCGTGGGGCCCAGGTTGGACTGCTGGAAGTTGCTGTGGGTGAACAGCACCGTACCCGACTCATCCGGTCCATCGTAGATCGTGACCACATCCCAGTTGCTGCTTTCGATCGTTCCGCGGTTGAAGATCAGGCGGATGGTACCGGCGGTCGGCGTGGCGTAGGCCCAGGCACGGTCCTCATTGTTGGTGTAGCAGTAGGTCTCCACCAGCGGCGTGGAGCCGCACAGCAGCAGCGGGCAGATCGGGTTCACGAGCACGGCCGAGCTGAGGTTGCAGAGATTGTTCGCATCGTTCACCAGCGTGAGCTGGGTCTGCGTGCCGCTCACGAAGGGCCCGATCTCATACACGCCCGGGGCGGTGATGGTGGTGCTGGCCAGACCAGCGGTGTTGGTGATCTCCACTTCGGGATCGGTGCCCAGCAAGGTCACGTCCACAGCGATGTAGTACTGGAAGTTGTCGCAGTCCTGCACGACGGCGAACGTGGCCTGGGGCGGGTTGCAGTCCAGGCAGCTCAGGGTCCAATCCAGTTGCACATTGCTGCCGCTCTGGCAAGACACGGACCCATCGGTGGTCACCCGCACGGTGAGGCGGTGCTCCGGGTTCGTGCTCGTGAAGAACTGGCCGGCCAGGTTGCCCGTGATGCCGCCCGCCGGGGTCAGCAACGGAGCGGTGATATCCCCGCCGTCATACACGTACACGCGGTCGCAGCAGGTCTCCAGCGAGCCCCCGTTGAAGAGGAGCGCCAGCGGGAAGGTACCCGTGCCCTGGTAATAGTAGATGGCGTTCTCGTTCTCACCATGGCAGAAGAGCTCGTTCCACTCGGTGCCACATTCCACCAGCGTGGGGCAGGTGCCCGTGTCGGTGAAGTTGCCCAGGGAGATGTTGCACAGCGCATTACTCTCGTGCTCCACCGTCACGTTCACCACATCGTTCACGGCGAAGGGGCCGAGCGTGGTGATGCCGGCACCTACACCGGGCAGCACGATCGCATCACCGCCGTTCACCGTGTAGACCACGTTCACCGTGGAACCATCGCCCGTGGAGGCCACCTCCACATCCAGGCTGAACTGGTTGTTCGCGCAATCATCCACCACGGTGGCGTCCACCTGCGGGATGGTGCAATCCAGGCAGACCACCTCCCATTCCCAGCTGTCGTAGTTCGTCGAGGGGAAGTCGCCTCCGCATTGTCCGCTACCGTCGGAGGATACGTCCATGTAGATGCTACCGGTGGTGGAGTACACCTCCACCGCATAGTAGTTCGTCAAGGTGTTGTTGATCGCGCTGCCGACCGGACCCAGGTTGGAGGTCTGGAAGGTGTTGTGCTCGAAGAGCAGCGCTCCGGAAGCATCCGGACCATCGTAGATGCGCAGTTGGTCCCAGGTGTTGCTCTCGATGGTCCCCCGGTTGAAGCGCAGGCGCAGCGTGCCCGAACCCACGCTTTGGTAGATCCAGTCGCGGCTGTCGTTCGGCACGTAGCAATAGGTCTCCTCCAACGGGGCGGCCCCGCAGGTGATCAGATTGGGGCAGGTGCCCTGGTCGGTAAAGGTGCCCAGCGTGAAGCTGCATGCCTCATCGAACTCGTGCTGCACCAGGATGGTGACCACATCGTTCACCGTGAACGGACCGAGCGTGGTGGTGCCGGTGGTGACACCGCTGAGGGTGACCGGGTCACCGCTGTTCACCGAATAGAGGATGTTGATGGTGGAGCCATCACCGGTGCTGGTGACGTCCAGGGGAATGCTGAACTGGTTGTTCGGGCAGTCATCCACCGGGTTGGCCGTAACGGCCGGGAGCAGGCAGTTGAGGCAGTTCACGGACCAATTCCACTGGGTGGTCTCACCCGTCGCACAGCTGCCGAACCCGTCAGAGGTCAGCACCATGTGCAGGTAACCCGAGGTACCGGCCACGCTCACCCCCGAGAGGTCGAAGTTGCCGCCGGTGAAGGTGTGCTCCCACAGCAGGGTGCCGGTGGCGTCCTGGCCGTCATAGATGGCCAACTGATCCGAGAAGCTGTACTCGATGGTGCCCGAGATGAAGGTCAGCACGAGCGTGCCCACGCTGGTGGCCTGGAAATTCCACTGCTTCACCTCGTTGTTGGCGTAGCAGTAGTTGAAGAAGCTGGGGCCGCTGCCGCAGGCGATCGGCTGGGGGCAGTTCAGCGGGGACTGCAACAGGCCGAAGTTCACGTTGCACAGGAAATCGGACTCGTGGTTCACAGAGACCGCCACCTGATCGCCCGTGATGAAGGGCCCGAGCTCGTAGGTGCCCGGTCCCACGCCAGGGATGGTCTCCACCTGGCCCAGTAAGTCGTAGACGATGTCCACGGCCGCTCCATCACCCGTGGAGGTCACCTCCACGATCACACTGAAGGTGCCGTTGTCGCAATCCTCCGTGATGGTGTACGAAGCCTGTGGCGGCGTGCAATCCAGCAGGAACTGCACCGTGGTGGTCACGCAGCTGGACTGGGTGGCACAGGTCGCGTTCACGTTCCAGTGAGCGAAGAGGTCCTGTCCGTTGGACAGCACATCCACCGTACCCGTCCCTTCGGCCACAACGGCACCGTCATAGCTGCCCTCGCGGACCGTGATGTAACCGCCCGATCCCAGCACGAACTGGTAGGTGCCTCCGTTCACCAGTCCGGTGATATGGGAGTACTCCGTTTCGAAACTGCAGGTCGAGATGGTCGTCACCGTCCCATCGGAGTTGGGGGTGATCGAGTTGGACGGGTATTGGGACTGGTTCAGACAGCCTCCCTGCCCCACTGCGTCCAAGGCCCCAAGGCCCAACGCAACGGACAGGACGGCGAGCGATCGGATGCGTCCTAGTCGTGTCATGCTGTGGTTGATTTCGTTTTGATATGGTCCGTTCGTGGACGAAGGTAGTATTTCACCCCACCGTCCATCCCTTGAAGAAGGCCCCAGATGGTGATCTTATCCACACCGATCAAGGCTGGTCCGGAAGGGCCCGGTAAGCCGCCTTCACCGCGTGAAAAGCGGGTTTCCGTCCCCCTCCGTATTCCACGATGGACCAGCTGGCCCCCGGCCACACATCGTTGAGCTGCCACAGCAGGGTGCCGGCACAGCGAGGCCAGGCTTTCTGGTGCGCTTCGATGGCCATCCG
>CAUJFM010000131.1 GCA_963169595.1 Bacteroidota bacterium
ATACCAGCGACGCAACACGTTCCATTCATCGTCCTTCACCACGGGCGGCAGCTGGAAGAGGTCGCCGATCATCAGCACCTGGGCCCCGCCGAAGGGCTGGCCCCAGCGCTGGCGCACACTGCGCATGCGGAAGTCGATGGCATCGAGCAGGTCGGCGCGCAGCATGCTCACCTCGTCGATGATGAGCAGGTCCACATCGCGCAGCACATTGCGCCGCAGGGCATTGAGCGGATGGCGGCGCGTGAGGGTACCCCGGTCGTGGAAGGCCCCGTAAGGCGGAATGTCGGCGGGCAGCTGCTGCTCGGGCACGTAGGAGCCGAAGGGCAGCAGGAACTGGCTGTGGATGGTGACGCCCCCGGCGTTCAGGGCGGCGATGCCCGTGGGGGCGAGGATCACGTAGCGCTTTTGCGTGCTCTCGGCCAGCCTGCGCAGGAAGGTGGTCTTTCCGGTACCCGCCTTGCCTGTGAGGAAGACATGGCGATTGGTGCTGTTCACGAACGCCGCGGCCAAGGCGGCCATCTCGGTCTCTACGTGGGCGTTCCCCGCGGCACCTGGCGGCCCTTCCGGGGAAGTGGTATTCCCGTTGGAGGAAGGGACATCAGGAGCAACAGCGTGCGGGTCCTTTACGACATGCGACATGGATCTTAGGTTCAACGAACGGCTCCGGTGGTTGACGACCTCATCGTCACCGGCACGGCCACAAGATAAGGTCCTCCATCCTGCGACCAAGGTCACGATCGGGGATGACCGGGAGCAGCGAACTTTGCGCCCACGATCCCATGAACTGGCTTCCGCTCACCGACCTCGCCCAGCTCGATGCCATCGACGCGGCATCCGCCGAACGTCCCGTGCTGCTGTTCAAGCATAGCACCCGCTGCAACATCAGCGGCGCCGCCCTGCACCGGTTGGAGAGCGCCTGGACCAGCGGCGATGAGGCCAACCATCAGGCCTGGTACCTGGACCTGCTGCGCCACCGCGACATCTCCAATGCCATCGCCGACCGCTACGGCGTGGAGCACGCCTCCCCACAGGTGCTGGTGATCCGCAACGGCCGGTGTGTCCATCACGCCTCGCACTTCGGCATCACCTACCGCGACGTGCTGTCCGTGCTCAGTGGTGCGTAGCGATCACCGCTTCCAGCGATGCTCCTGTCCCGCCCGCTGATCCTTCGCTGCCTGTTCGCCGTGCTTGGCTGCGTGGGCATGGTGCAGGCCCAAGGCCAGCCGTTGCTGCAGCCCACGGTACTGCCCTCGGTGGTGAAGTCCCCCGCGCTCACGCCAGCATCCCTGCCCTCGCCGTGGCGTTACAACTACCTGGGGCTCTTCTGCAAGCTGGACGTCCAGTTGGAACGTCGACTTCGGTCCCCTGTGCTCTTCCGCCTGGGCGATCCCATGCACGTGGATGCCTGGGAGGGCAAGGGGCCGCTCCGCCACCTGCGCTGATCAGTGCTGCACCACCAGCGGCCGCACCCGGTCGCCGATGCGCACGCTGTACACGCCCGCTTCGAGCGCGGACACGTCCAGGGTGGCACGCACGGCGTTCATTCGGGCAGCCTGTACCAGCCGTCCTTCCGCATCACGCACTTCGAGCACCGTTACGCCAGCGAGGTCGTCGCACACCAGTTCCACCACGGTCCGCGCCGGATTGGGATAGAGCGCGAAGCTTCCCTTGGAACGCTCGGCCATGCCGATGCTGATGTCGCTGATCTCGGACAGACCGGTGCTGGTCGTCACCCACACATCGCCCTCCGCATCCACGGCCAATCGGCGCACGTTGGGGCCTGCCAGTCCATCGGCGGGTTCGAGCTGGTCCCACACCCCATCGGTGTAGTAGCTCACTCCCCCCACGGTCACCAGGTAATCCACGTACACACCGGCCCAGATGCGTCCTGCGGGGTCGATCGCCACATCGGTGATGGGGTTCAGCTCATCGGGCGGGGGAAGGATGAGGATGTTGAGGTGGTCGGTGAGGTGATCGTTGGCGGCATCGAGCACCGAGATGCCCTCGGCCGTGCCCACCCACTTCTGCTGACCACCATCCACCGCGATGCTGCGCACCCGGCCCGAGACCAGGCCATCCACCGCACCGATGGTGGTGAAGGTGCTGCCATCGTACACCACCACACCGGCCAGGCCACCGCTGAAGAGCACGTCACCATTGTCGGCAAAGGCCACGTGCATGGTGCCGCCAAAGGGGATGTCCGGCGAACCGAAGGCCGTGAAGGTGCCGTTGCTGATGCGCGTGGCGCCGTTGATGGTGCACACCCACACATCGCCGTTGGGCGCCTGCTTGATGTTATTCACCGCATCATCGCCCAGGCCATCGGCCGTGGTGTAAGTGACGTAGCTGCTGCCGTCGAACACGCTCACCCCGAAGTCGGTGCCCACCCACACCTCGCCCTCGTCGGTCACCGCGATGGCATAGGCATCATCGTTGGCCAGCCCCGGATGCGTGGTGGTGTTGTGCACGGTGAAGGTGCTGCCATCGAAGGCCGCGACACCCTGCGCCGTGGCCAGCCAGATGGTGCCATCGGGCGCCACGGCGACGTCGCGGATATCGTCCGAGGGCAATCCGCTGGACGTGGTCCAGGTGGTGATGGTGTACTGGGCCTGCACCAGTCCGGACAGGACGAGCGCGGAGAGCGTGGCGAACTTCTTCATGGGAGGAGGATGAACGGTTGGGTGATGGTGCCGTCGTTGGTGCGCACCTGCAGGATGTAATGGCCGGAGGAAAGTCCGACCGTGCTCATTTGGATGAGGTGACGGTCCGTGTAGCGTTGCACGCCGGTCACTGGCCGCCCGTCGACGGAGAAGACCTGCACGTCCATGGGGCCCTGCACGTCCACGAAGGCGTTCACCTCCGTGGTGGCGGGGTTGGGCCAGAGGGCCAGCGTGCGGTCGGGCTCCGCGCCGAACTCCACCCGGTTGTAGCTGCCGGGGGTCGGGCTCAAGCGCTGGAAGGGACCGGTCCCATTGGGCGAGCGGCCCCAGGTGTAGAGCGGGTACTGCTCACCGTAGGTCACCTGGTCCAGCACGGCGGCGCTGTCGTAGGCCAGCAGCACGGTCTCGCCGGTGGCCTCCAGCTTGAAGGAGGCATGGTCATCACCCACCGAGGTGCGGTCGTCCGTCCAGATCACCAGGTAGTCGCCGGGCTCGAGGGTGCGGTCGGGCAGGGCCCACTTGGTGGGATCGGCGGGATCATCGGAAAGGTGGAGACCTGCCGTGGAGATGGTCGCAGTGCCGCTGTTGTAGAACTCCACCCAATCACTAGCCTCACCGGTGGGGTCGAGCACCTGACCGGTGTTGTCGGCCATCAGTTCGTTGATGACCAGCATGCCGGGCGACAGGCGTGTCTGGAGCACATGGGTCTCGTGGGCGGCGCGCGCCGGTGAGAAGGAACCCGCCGTGGCGTTCTCCGCATAGAGGTAGAACTCCAGCCGGTTGGTCGCGGCGGTGAGCTGCACCCCGTACACCCCGTCGCCCGCAGCACCATCTCCGTGCGCCCCATCGTCCCACATCGGCATCCGTTGGAAGCGGCCCCGAGTCCCGAAGCGGACCATCAGCAGCACGGTGTCGGCACCACTGACGGGCACGGTGATGGCGAGCGACCCGCCCACGCCAATGTCCTCCGGAGCATGGGTCACTGCACCGATCACCGGCTCACCGGTGAAGCCGGGATAGGTGGCCAAATAGGCGGTGCGGGCGTCCATCAGTTCGGTGAGGCCGGGATAGGCCACCGTGTAGTTCACGGTCTGGTCGAGGTTCTCCAGGAAGGACTGATAGGTGTAGAACTTGTTGGTATCGGCCTGCACGTGGGCATCGATCAACGCCTGCAGCTCCAGGGCACGGTCGCGGTAGCCGCCGTCGGCGAACTGCTCGTTGATGATGGTGCGCAGGTGGGCCAGGTACATGCGGCGGTACATGGCGTTGGTGAAGAGGTTGCGCATCAGCGGACGCGGGAACACACTGGGGCCGTTGTAGTGGCTGAGCGGGTCGATGGTCCTGGCCTGCGCGATGCTGAAGCCGTTCCAGTAGGTGGAGGCGTCCGTGAGCCGGAAGCTCGCGAAGGACATGTTCAGGTCCCAGGGGATGGTGTTCCACAGGCCGTCCTCATCGCGATAGAGGTAGTAGTTCTGGGCATAGCCCACGTAGCTGTCGAAGTTGATGATGGCGTAGTTGAACGCGTGCATCCACAGCGCGCGGTCCACGTTCAGCACCCGCTCGATGCTGTCGGGCTGGTTGTTGAGCACCTGGATCAGCTCCAGCAGGTGGCCCCAGCCGTGATCGGACTGCAGGTCGTACAGATCGACATAGCCCGTGCTGTCGGTGCCCGGCGTATCGCTCAGGTTGCAGTTCTCGCCGGTGAGGTCCACCGTGTGCGGATTGCCCTTGAAGAAGCTGCCGTCCTTCTCCCCGAAGTGGTCCTTCAGGAAATCACCGCCGACATCCTCCACGCTGGTGTACAGGCCCACCAGGGTGTCGTTCACATAGAGGTTGGCGTAGTTGGCGCGGGAAGCGTGCAGGTAATTGCGCGCCACCTCGTAGGCCAGCACTTCGCGCAGGAAGGAGGGGTCCTGGATCACGTTGCTCAGCTTGAGCTTCTCGTAACCCTGGTAGTCCTGCCCCGCATGCACTTCATCCAGCTTGATGTTGAAGGGGTTCTTCGCGCGGCCGGGGCTGTAAGAGCTGTAGCCCTTGTGCCGCACGCCCACATCCAGCAGCAGGGTCCCGTCGATCACGAGATCGCCGAGCAAGCGTTCATCCTCACCGGCCAGGTAGAGGCTGTCCAGCACATGCCGCCAATCCGCCACATCGAAGTACAGCCTCAGCTCCCGCACGGACGAGAGGTCGTACAGGTCGGTCTGCGCGAAGGCCGCGGCAGGTGCCACGGCCAACGCCATCACGCATGCTATGCACCTCCACGACCGCATCGGCGTCAGTGCTTCACCACCACACGCCGTACGTCACGAAGACCGGTGGTATGTTCCACCACCACCTGGTACACCCCGTCGGGCAGGTCGCCGACATCGATCGTCCAGTCGGGCCGGGTGCGCTTCACCTCGCGGCCGATGGCATCGCGCACCACAAAGCGCTCCATGGTGGACACGTCCACGCCCATCAGGTTGAGCACGCCGGTGGTGGGGTTGGGATACAGCTCCATGGTGGGCACCACTTCCTCCTCCACAGCGGTGGCCAGCCCGCAGGGATCCTCGCCCAGCAGGGCGCTCACGCCCGGATGGTCGCAGGTATACCGGAAGGCCTTCTGCGGCCCGGCGTTGTACTGCCACACCACCTGGTTGCTGGGGTTCACCTCGTACATGTACTGGCCACTGATGGCCACGAAGGTGTTGCCGTTGGGCATGCGCTCGGCCGCGCTCTGTCCGCCGGCGAAGGCCAGGCAGGTGTGGCGCCATTGGTAGTTGGTCGGTCCCCACACGGTGCCCGGTGTCCACGGATAGGTGTAGCCATCGCGATCGGGGTTGATGGCATCGATGGTGGTGGTGGTGTTCCCCCCACCGATGTTGTTCACGAACATCAACCAACCGGCGTTGGGCGCATCGGCACGCACCCACTTCACATCATGCACGGCGCCCGGTATGCGCTGCGTACCGGTGACGCCGTAGTTGGCCGGCTTGCCCCAGCGGAACAGGAAGTCGCCGCCACGGCCGCTGTTGCCACCGGTATGGCCGGCCGCCTCCTCGGTGGTGGTGCTGTGGTCGATGATGAAGATCTCGCTGAGGTGACGCGAGCAGAAGGCGATCTGGTCCAGCTCGGCATTGTAGTCGATGCCGTTCTCATGGAACCAATCGATGCCACCGCCCGGACCCCCCCCGGCGCTGACCGCCACGTTGATGTTCATCCGCTCGGGATGCTCGGCGATGGGCATGTAGTTGGGCTTGCTGGGATCGGCGTATTGGATGAAGCGGTCCTCCATGTCCCACTGCCACACGATCTGGGCGGTGCTGCCCGTGGGCTGGATCTCGATGATACGTCCGGGATACTTGGCACTGGTGCCCGTGTAGCCCATGGCCTGCAATTCGGCGACGGTCCTGCGCACATAGGCCAGCAGCAGCACGTTGCCATTGGGCATCAGGGCCATGTCGTGGTGCGTCACGAAGTCGGCGCTGGAATAGGTGAATGACCAAACCACCTGGCCCTGCGGGTCCAGTTCCTGCACCAGCCCGCTCACCGCCGCGGTATTGATCTGGTTGCCGCTGTTCACCGCCGTGCGCACGATATTGCCGTTCGGCTTCAGCTCCACCGCGTAGCTGAACGTGGTGGGGCAGTTCCACGTCTTCACGATCTGGCCCTGCGCGTTCACCAGACGGGAAGTGGTCTGGTTCATCAGGTTGTAGAGCGCATACCCATCAAAGGCGTTCTGCGCGGTGGCTGCACCGGATATTGCGGTGGCCAGGAACAGCAGCAGGCCGTTCCGAAGCGATGGAAGGAACATGGGGGCGGGCGGGATGAGGGATAAAGGTTCCGAGTGGCGGAGGGGTCAGGTCCGCTTAAGGGCAGGGTAAGACAAAGGTCACATTCGCTTGGACCCGGGAACATGACCTTGGTTTGATCGCACCCGAAGTTCGACGGATGCCCTTCGACCAACGCCCAGCCGGGAAGGCGTGCCGTACGGATCAGCGCCCTCCGTCCAGCGCGAAGGTGCCCACGTGCTCGTCCAGCGCGGTGTCGGCCAGTTCGCGCTTCAGCAGCACCACGTCGTGCACGGAGACGTCACCCACGAAGGGATGCGGGCTCAGCAACGCCCAGGCCTCCTCGAACTGGGCGACCTTCAGACCGGTGGCCAGGGGAAGACGCGCGCGCTCGGCCACCTGCACGCCCAGCTTGCGGATGCGGCGGTTGGCCCGCACGTGGTCCGCGATGCGCTGCCGCAGCGGGTTCAGGGCCTCCTTCTCCACCACATCGATGTAGATGGTGCGGCGGTCCTCCGAATGGGCGAAGCCGTTCAAGTGCAAACGGAAGGGGGCCACCCCGGCGCTGCCCCGCCAGATGGCATCGCTCAGCGCCCGCTCATAGTCCGGCGGCAGTTCGGTCTCCAGCAGCGGGATGCCCGGCATGCGGTAGTAGCCGCCGAAGATGCCGATGCGTTCCTTCAGCAACTGGCGCCATTCCATCACCCGGGCCAGCACAGCACCGGCCGGGTCCACCACCAGGCGGTACTCGTTGGTGTACACCAGCGAGTCGAACAGGGTGAGGGCATCGGCCTTGCTGCGGGGCATGACCCCACAAAGATCATCCGCCGTGGGTCCCTCCTTCCCGGTCGCACCTCACCATTCGTGAACAGGCGGCTGGGAATTGGGCTGGGCCACCTACCGCCCCACCAGCAACGGCACTGACCGCCGTCCCGCATCGGTCTCCAGCACGGCTTGGTAAAGCCCCGGTGCCCACCCCTCCACGGCCAGGTGCTCCACATGGCGTCCGGGGACCAGCATGCCCAGGTTGCGGGTGGTCGTTGTCCGGCCCAGCGCATCCAGCACCAGCAGGCGCACCGCAGTGGACCGCTCCAGCACAAAGGGCAGCTCCACCGCATGCTGCGCCGGCTGCGGGTACGGGGCGGACCATCGCAGCTCCGGCGCCGCATACGCCATGCCGGTGGCGAAGCCGAGCTCCACATCATCCAGCTCGAAGAACGAACCGACGGCATTGCCCGTGCCGCCGATCAGGAAGGTGAGCGCTGCGCCCGCCGGGCCTGTGCCCGAATAGATGATGGGCACCTCGGCCAGGGTCCATGAACTGGTGTTGTCCACGGCGGTGAGGCTGAGCACCCCCGCGCCGATGCCGTTGCCCTGGGCGTCGGTGATGAGCACACTGACGGAGAAGACCTCCACCCCCGCATCGCTCTGCAGGCCCAACCGGTAGTGGAAGCGCAGCACGCTGTAGGCCTGCGTGATGGGGAAGGGCGGCTGGCCCGTGGCGGAACTGCTGAGAAAGGGACCGATCACGTTCTGCGCGAACTGCACCGAGGTGCCCCGCAGGGCGTGTGCACCACCATGGCCCGGGCTCACCATGGTGATGGTGTTGCCCACGATGCTGTTGTTGTTGGTGGACCAGCCCACCGGCTGTCCATCCACCCATTGCTCAAAACCCGGGTTGGGCACGGGCTGCGCGAACGCGGCCGTTGCCAGTGCGGAGAGGATGATCGATGTGGTCCAGCGCATGGAAGAGGGTGCTTGTGCTCCGAAGATAAACAAGCAGCCCACACCGGTGTCCTGTGTTCCCAACGGTCAACCTTCGGTGCAGTGACGCTGAATGACGCTCATCCGTGCGCGATCAATGCGTCGGAGCTTCGGTGGATAAAGTCAGCCTTCGCCAAGGCTACGGCTGACGAAGAACATCTCCATCTCGCCCTTGCCCTTGGCCTGCACCTTGCCGCGGGAAATGAAGTCCAGGCCGGCGATCCCCTTCACTAGCTCATAGGTGGCGCCACTGATGTTCACCTTGCCGATCTCGCCGCTGCTCTCCATGCGGCTGGCGGTGTTCACCGTATCGCCCCAGATGTCGTACTGGAACTTCTTCACCCCCACGATACCGGCCACCACGGGCCCGCTGTGGATGCCCACGCGCATCTCGAAATAGGGCTTGCCCTGCGCCGACCGCTCGGCCTTGTGCTGCACCATGAAGTCCTGCATCTCCAGCGCCGCGAACACCACATCGGCGGGACCACCGTGCGTGGGATCGGGCAGGCCACCGGCGGCCATGTAGGAGTCGCCGATGGTCTTGGTCTTCTCGATGCGGTACTTGTCCATGATGGCATCGAAGGCCTTGAAGCAGGCATTGAGCTCCTGCACCAGCTCGGCCGGCCCCACCTGCTCGCTGAGCTGGGTGAAGCCACGGAAGTCGGTGAAGAGCACCGTGGCCTGATCGAAGTGGCGCGCATCGGCGCTGCCCTTGGCCTTGAGCTCATCGGCCACCTCCTGCGGCAGGATGTTCAGCAGCAGTTCGTCGCTGCGATCGCGCTCGGCGCGCAGTTCGGCCGTGCGCTCCTTCACCTCGGCATCGAGCTCGTCGCGCTGGCGGGCCACCAGGCGGTTGTGGTGCGCCGAGCGGATGGCCAGGTAGACCGCGGCGCTCACCGGCACGGCCACGTAGGAGCAATACTCGGCGATGGTCCCGAACCAGTCGAGCAGCGCCACGCCCCCGAGCTCTGCCACCACCTGGAAGGCGATGGAGAGCAGCGAGGAGATCACCGCGCCCGCGCCCAGCCAGCGCTCGTAGCCCGGCATGCGCAGCAGCTTGATGCCGTGCCGCACCACCTCCACGGCGAAGATGGCCAGGAAGACCCCGAAGAGCAGGCCCATCACCACCAGCACCAGCAGCACGGCCACGTTCAGGTCCTCCCCGTCCAGGACGAGGCCTTCCGAGAGGTCCACCAGTCCCATCATCCGCATCACCAGCACGCACACCACGGTGAGGGTGACCACCACCACGCCGGTGGTGTAGAGGATGGTCATGCGCCGCGTGAGGCCGCCGTGCATGGTGGCCAGTACCAGGATGAGCAGGTAGGTGGGCCAGGCCATCATCAGGCTGTCCGCATCGTCCAGCAGGCGGGTAAGCTCCGGACCGAAGCCCAGCACACGCTGGTTGCCGGCCAGGTCGGTGAAGATGGAGAGCGCGTTCACCAGCGAGAGCAGGGCCAACAGCAGCCAGCTGCGCTCACTGCGGTCGTTCCACCAGATGATGAGCGCCAGCAGCACGATGATGGTGTTCACCCCGATGAACAGGCCTTGGTGCATCAGGGCCCGCTGCAGGCGATAGCCCACATCGGAGAGGTGCAGGGTGGTGCGGAGGTCGAGCGCGCGGAAGGCTGTCCCCGGCGGGGCCTCCAGCCGCAAGGCCAGCACTTCTTGACCACCATCCTGCGCGGGACGCCAAGGCAGGGTCACGGGCACCAGGGTGCGCCCCCGGGGCAGCACACGTTCGCCGGGTGACTCGGGCAGCCCCACCGAGCGCAACACCTCCACCCCATTGTGGTACAGCACAAAGGGAACCGCCGACTGCACCACCAGCCACAAGGGGCGATGCCGCAGATCCGGTTGGGGCTCCAGGTGATAGCGGACCCAATGCACGCCCACGCCCGGCACGATGCTGTCCAGCCCCTTGCGCGGCCCCAGCCAGGTGGTATCCACCAACAGCCGGGAAGCGAAGCTGCTGTCGTCACCGATCCAGTGGCGCATGTCGGCCATGGAGGCCAGGTCCACGCCGGGCACCTCGGTGCCCATGCCGCCCACCCGCGTGGTGCTCTCGCTCAGCCGCCGCAGGTCCACGCGTCCCTCCGGGGATTCATCCTGCGCTGCAGCCCAGCCGGACACGCCGAGGCACAGCACAAGCACCAAGGTCCGCAGCAGGGCGCGCATGGTGGGAAAGGTAGTGCGGCGCTGCACACGTCCCGCAACCGTTCACCCACCCAGGGGGAACTCCCGCACCACCGCGTACACCGCCCCCGGCCGGAGCGCACGGCGCAGCAGCAGCACGGAACGCACGGCATGCCCGCCGGTGAACACATGGGGCGCCAGCAGCGGCCAGGCCACGGCGAACTGGGCCGGCTTCAAGCCTGCGGCAATGGTGAGGTGCGGATGGTCCGTGGCCCGCACATAGGCCCGCAGTGCTTCGTGCCTGCGCACCGCCTCCACCAACGGCCCGCGCAGCCGGGCCATGGCGTCCTTCTCCACCGGGTCGATGTAGATGGTGCGACGGTCGGGGAAATGGGTGATCCCCGCGTAGTGCAGGTCGAACGGCTGTGCGTCCTGCACCCCGGCCTCAACGCCCAACTCCACCGTGGCGCCCAGGTCCTCGGGCAGATCGGCCAGGAACAAGGTGAGGTGCGGCATCAGCAGACGACCGCTGAAGTGCCCGATCTGGGCGTGCAACCGGTCGCGCATCCGCACCACCTCTTCCGCGATGGGCGCCGATGGGGCGATGAGGACGAGGTACCGGTGCGTGGGGCGCATGCCAGCACGAAGATGCGAAGGCGGCGGGGCACGCTACCTTGGTGCCACCATGTGCTACGGGACCAAGGCCCGCACCGAGATGAGCCTGCGCATCGCCAAGAGCCGCGGTGATGAGGCCGCCGTGCACAAGCTGATGAAGCTGCTGCATCCGGAACTGGACCACCACTTCGCCCATGGCTTCACGCACCCGGAGATGGTGGCCTACACCGACGATGCCCCGCGTGAACCGCAGCTGATGACCTGGGGCCTGGTGCCCAGTTGGGTGAAGGACGGCGCGCAGGCCGACGAGATCCGCGACCGCACCCTCATCGCCCGCGGCGAGAGCATGTTCGAGAAGCCCTCGTTCCGCACCTCGGCCCGCAGCAAGCGCTGCCTCATCTTCGTGGAGGGCTTCTACGAGCACCACCACTTCGGCAAGCGGAACTACCCCTACTTCATCCACCTGAAGGACCGGCCCTATTTCGCGCTGGCAGGGCTGTGGGATGACTGGACCGACAAGGCCACGGGCGAGCACCGCCGCACCTTCAGCATCGTCACCTCCGAGCCCAACGACCTGGTGCGTCGCATCCACAACAACCCCCGGATCGATGGTGCGCGCATGCCCCTGATCCTCACCGAGGCCGAGGAGGAGCAATGGCTGGCCCCCGTGCACAGCGCCGCCGATGTGGAAGCGCTGCAGCGCCTGGTGCGCCCCTACCCTGCCGAGGCCATGGCCGCACACCCCGTGGCGCCCCTGCTGGGGAAGGCCGGGAGCGGCAACAGCCCGCACGCCAGCGACCCGTTCGAATACCCCGAGCTGCTGCTGGCCGATCCGCTGCAGTGAGCGGGGCCTGCACGCCGCCCACACCCGGTGGCGATGATCGGAAGACCGCGCCCATCGAACGAACGAAGGGCCGTCCTTGCGGACGGCCCTTCGTCAACCACACACATGAAGCGGTCAGTTGCAGCCCATGGTACCAAAACCAGGGACCACACTGAAATCCGCATCCTCGTCATCCTCCCCATCGAAGAAGCCGATGCCCTCGATGGCGTAGTAGTTACCGCTGAAGCCGATGGAACCACCGCTCACGTTCAGACTGCCGTCACGCGAGATGTAGATGCCACCTTCGTTCTGGAAGCTCACCACGAAGGAGAAACCGAAGTCCTCCAGGTCCTCCTCGGGCTGGTCCAGGTCCTCCACCCAGTTCAGCACCTCGTAGCTCGTGTTGGCGAGCTCGTCGGCGTAGACCAGGTAGTAGGCAAAGCCGTGGAAGTAGTCGAAGATGTCATCCTCCTCGGACGAGAAGTCGCCGCTCTGCAGCGCTTCGAAATCGCCCGCGATGCCGATGACACCGGCCACTTCGCCAACGCCCGTATCGAAGAGGTCCATACCGAGGCCTTCCTCATCGATGGAGAAGCACACGGCCAGGTCGATGTCCAGCGAGGCGTTGCCCGCCACCACCGTGCCACCACCGGCACCGATGCCGGCGGAGGGTTGGGTGAGGATCATCAGCCCTTCGCTCTCGGACCAGGTCCACTGCCCGCCATTGCTGCTGGCGAAGTTGATCCCGGAGCCGGGAGGGTCCACGAAGGTGAAGCTGCGCGAGCCGTCCACGTTGTGGCGGAACACGATCACCTTGTCCATGGTCCGGTTATACACCCCGATGGCGGGCAGCTTGGCCGCGATCTCCATCAGGCGCTGCTGCTTGGCCGGGTCGGTGACCTGCTCCACCGGTGCCGGCGGGTTCAGGGTCTCCTTGGAGCACCCGGCCAGGATACCGCTGCCCAGCAGGGCCGCGAAGCCCAAGGCGGTCAGGGTGCCCCTGTTGTTCATCCGAATGGTCTTCATAAGCGGTAAGGTTCAGTGCAGTTGGCTTAGAACAACCAGCCGAGGCGGAGCTGGCCCACCACGTTGGGACCGAGGTTGAAGCTGGACTTGTTGTCCACGTTCGACTCGGAATCCTCAGCGCCCTCGATGCCGTCGTAGGTCACCTTCTTGGTCATGTCCTTGTTCAGGGCCACGCCGAAGCCGATCTCCGTACCCAGGTACAGCTTGTTGGCCACGTAGTAGTCGAAACCGGCCACCGCGTTCAGGCCCACGGTGAGGCTGCCACCCTTGGTGGTGGTGGTGCCCACCTTCTGGTCAGGCTGCTGCGATTCCTCCTTTTCCGTGGTGGTGCCGTAGCCCAGGGCCAGCACGCCACCCACGTAGGGGGAGAGACGCTCGGTGCCGGCGAAGTGCTTCTCGATACCAGGCTGGATGCTGATGTCGAAGGAGCCCTTCTTGTCCTTCAGTTCCACCAGGTCCAGTTGGGTGTCCTCATCCTGGGTCACCGTGGTGGTGCTGCCGAAGCCGAGGAACACGGCCAGACGCAGGGCGCTGGACTCCGACTTGAAGGAACGGTACTTGATGCCCGCGATGGTCACCGGCGTGCCGCCCAGGGGGGCGAAGTTCACTTCCAGGTTGCGGTCACCAGCGGCCGGCTTGTACTGCGCGTTCGCTGCTCCAGCGGTCACCGCCACCAAGGCGGCCAAAAGGATCACTCGTTTCATTTCTGTTTGAGGTTTGGTTGTGCAAATATGGCCTTTTGTCGACACTATGCACCTCAACGTCGAACTGGATTATTCAACAGGGGGTGCGCATAAGTCGCGACGTTTTACGGGGATCCCCGTATTGCGGTTACACCCTGCGCCGGCGAAACTGACCGCCTCTTCAACCCGGCCATCGGCCACCCAGCAAGGCGTTGCAGGCCGCTCGCAAGGCCTACTTCCTCCTTGGCCTCACCGTCACGGGCCATGCCCCTTACCGAACAGCAGCCTTCACCTTCAACAGTTTCCGATGTTCGGTAAAGGGCATTAGGACGAGACCCGCTCCCAACCCGATCGCACACGGTGTGGCCACCTGCAGGTACTTCTCCCCGTCAAAGGTCCCCGTGCGGAACGACATCGCCTTCAGCGGCGCATAGACCAGCAGACCGAGCAGCGAGAGCATGGTAATGGCCGTTCCCGTGCCCTTCAGCTTCGGCTCCACCTCCACCTGCATCACCGACCGCAGTGGGTAGGTGGCCAGGTGCGGGACCGTGTCCGACCAGGCGTGCTCCTCGCGATGCCATTCGATCGGATAGTCCATGGGCTCTTCCAACCGTTTGCAGGTATGCACCAACCTGGACAGGTCCAGTGTGATGGCGTCCGCGGTCATGTCCAACAGTTCCCCTTCCGCCCTGATCACCACGCGCTCATTGGCACCGCGATGGATGGTATCGGTGAGCTGCAGGGTCACATACCGGTACTTCCTCAGCTGCTTGGTACGACCGTTGAGCTTCTCGAAGGCGAAGACCGTATCGCGCCCCCCTGGCTGCGCAGAGAGGGATGCCGCACCAACTGCGAGCAGCAAGAGCAGCAGGGCGGTACGGTGGGCCATGGCACCAAACTACTGTTCTCCAAAGATCCTGCGGATGGAGAACTGAACCCTCACCTTCCATCCCTCCGTGCATACCTTCAGGCAGCCCTTCCGCCCTTCACCAACGTCGTAACCACATGAACCGGACACTACCCCTCCTCGCGTTCCTCTTCGCAGCCCTGACCGGACGTGCGCAGACCTACTTCTACCTGGACCAGATCATGGTGCAGCCCGCCAACCCCACCACGGCCGATGAGGTGACCCTTGACCTGGTGGGCAACCTGAGCGATACGGGTGCTGAGGTGCAGGTGCTGGGCGTGGGCATCGCGGGCACGCAGGTGGACATCACCCTGGTGGCCACCAGCGCGGGCGGCCTCGCGGTGCTGGTGCCGCACACGGAGCCCATCGGGCTGAGCCAGCTGCCGGCGGGCACCTACACCATCAACTTCACCGATGCCACCACCGGCCTGCTGGACAACGCCCCTGCGGCGCAGCACACCTTCACCGTGAGCGGACCGGAATACCCGTGCGAGGAGCTGACCGTGGAGGTGCAATGGGCCTACTTCAGCGACACCGCCGTGGTGGTGCACGTGCAACACAACACGGTGGAGCAGTTCGACTATCCCAACTTCATCCTCTTCGATGCGCAGGGCGATACGCTGGCCAAGGAGACGGTGACCTATTTCGGCATTGCCCAGGACAGCTGGCACACGCTGCGGTTGATGGACGGCGCCACGCCGCCGGTGGGCAGCTTCAACGGCCGCCTGGAACTATGGACGGGCTTCACCTCCACGCTGGCCTGCGCGTGGGAGGAGCTCTTCAGCCTATGCCCGTCCACCGGGTGTGTTACGGTGTATCCCTCGTTGGCCAACTTCGGCGGGGCCATCCCCATCGGCGTGTTCACCTACACCATCTCCGATGAGGGTGGTGTGGTGGCCAGCGGCCAGTTCGAACTGACGAACGATGTGCAGATGGACCTGGACACGCTCTGCCTGCCCCCGGGCGCCTACCGCATGGCCGTATCGCCGCAATCGCCCCCCACGGGCGGCGCGCCCATGTTCTATGTGGCCGGTCCGGGCCTCACGGCCACCGAGACCTGGCCGGTGGTGTGGTCGCTGCCCGAGGACCTGAACTTCCTGCTCCTGCCCTATTGCGTGGAGAGCCCCGAGGGCATCAGCGATGTGGAAAGCCGAGTGTTGCACACGGCCACCGTACCGGGCGGACTGTGGGTGCGCACATTGGATGGACGTCCGCTCGGCGCGCTGCGCTTGGTGGACGCGCAGGGGCGGCTGGTGCTGGCCACCACCGCCACAACGGACCACCACTACCTGCCGGTGACCACGCCGGGTGTGTACGTGCTGCATGCGGGTGAGCACCTCGTGAAGGTGGCCGCCGGGATGGAGTGACGGCGGTCAGGGATGCCCGGAGGGGCGGGGTGCTATCTTCCAAGTACCAGACCCGCTGCCATGGCACGTGCATCCTTCTCCTTGCTGCTGCTTGCCGCGATCGGCACCACCGGTGTCAACGCCCAGTTCGACACCGCGCTCACCACCATCTGCGCAGGCTGTCCGCTCTCGGAGCTGCTGCTGGAGTGGGACAGCGCACCCGGTGCGGACGAGCTGGTGCAGGTGGGCGACAGCCTCTATGTGCGCGCCAACGATGGGCTCGGCGGCTTCGATGTGCCCCAGTTCGTGACCGCCCTGCCCGCCGGGGAGCAGCTGGTGCTCTTCGAGGATGTGGACGACGATGGCGACACCGACCTGTTCACGCACCTGGCCGGCACCGTGCACCTGCTGCGCAATGAGGGCGGCAGCTTCACCACCGTGCTGCTGGACACCGAACTCTACTTCGACCAATGGCAGAACCATCCGGCCTGGTTCGGTGAAGTGCGCGCCATGCATGTGGATGAGGATGGCCTGAAGGACCTGGCCTTGCGCCGGAACAACGGCAACACCTTCGTGTGGTACCGCAACGATGGGCTGGGCGGTTATGTGAAGCGCACGGAGACCCTGCCGGTGAACGTGATCGCCAACGGGGACATCGTGGCGCTGGACTGGAACAACGATGGCCTCCATGACCTGATCACCACCGCGGAAAGCGAAATGCATGGCGTGGTGATCCTGCAGGACAACGGCGCGTGGACCAGCGAACCGGACACCTTCTGTACAGCGGACAACGGCTTCGGCATGCGCTTCTGGGACGTGGCGGACCTGAACAACGATGGTGTGCCCGACCTGCTCAACCCTTCACACATGTTCCTCTCCGACCCCGACTCCGTGTTCTTCCGGCGGCTGGTGCAGACCGACCTCAACTATCAGGACTACCGCCGCCTCATGGACCTGGACTGCGACGACCGGCCGGAGCTCTTCGGCAAGGCCCTGAACGTGGGCAATGCCGTGTTCAGCGTGGTGCAGATGAACGAGGACAGCCTGGTCGTCGAGCTCTGGGAGGAGCTCGATCCCTTCATCATCAGTTTCATGCTGCACATCGTGGCCGACCTGAACGCCGATGGTGCACCTGACCTCGTGTTCAAACAACTGCCACTACCCGAGAACACGGTCTACGCGCATTACAACCTGGCCACCGTACCCGAGGTGTCGGTCACGCTCCCCTTCACCGCACTGCCCTATGGCGCCAGCGCACTGCTGGAAGGCGGCACACCCGCCGGCGGCACCTGGTCGGGCGAGGGCGTGGTGGGTGATACCCTGTACACGGCCTTGACCACCAGCTGGCCCGTCCTGATCACCTACGCCTACACCACGGAATACGGCTGCACGGGCACCGCCGATGCGTTGGTGGACATCGTGACGGGACAGGATGAAGCCTCCGTTGCGAAGGTACTTGTGCCCTACCCGGTGCCCGCTGATGGCGAGGCCTGGGTGCCCCTGGCCGGAACGAACATCCTGCTCCTGGTGCATGATGCCACCGGCAGGCCAGTGATGCCGCCCCTGACCCGCCATGGCGATCGTCTACACATGGCCACGGACCAGCTGCCAGCGGGTGCCTATGTGCTTACGGCAATGATGGACGGCACGCCCACCGGACATGGACGTCTGGTGGTGACGCATTAATGCGAACGCTGACCGGCACAATGCGCTCCTGGTTGCTTGCGACACAAGGCTTCCTCGCCGTGAACGCCACGGTCGGCGGGCTGTTGCTGATGCGGGCGCCGGACGGCGGTCTGCTCAAGTTGCCGCGCGACTTCATGCACAGCGCGCTCTTTGCCGACTTCTTCTGGCCCGGGGCGATCCTGTTCAGCGTGCTCGGGCTCGGGCATCTGGCCGGGTTCGTGCTCACCCTGCGCCGATCCTCGATCGCCGCCGGCGTTGCGCTCGTGCTCGGCGCTGGCACGCTGATCTGGATCGGGGTGGAGGTGCTGATGACGGACCTGTTCTGGTTGCAGGGGCTGATCGCGGCTCTGGGACTGCTGGAACTGGTCGTGGGCCGCAGGATGTCCTGAACGGCGCAGCCATCCACAACAGTGAAGGCCCGCGGCCGATCATGCTGCCCCTGCGCTTCGCTCCACGAAGTACATCTCCAATTCCCCCTTCCCCTTCGCCTGCACCTTACCGCGCGGCGTAAAGTCGAACAGGCTTCCAGCCTGTTCCTTCACCAGCGCATAAGTGGCCTCACTGATGTTCACCCGCCCCACCTCACCGCTGCTCTCCATCCTGCTCGCCGTGTTCACGGTATCGCCCCAGATGTCGTACTGGAACTTCTTCACGCCCACGATGCCGGCCACCACCGGGCCGGTGTGGATGCCCACGCGCATCTCGAAGTAAGGCTTGCCCGCGGCCTCGCGCTCGGCCTTGTGCCGCTTCATGAAGTGCTGCATCTCCAAGGCTGAATGGATCACATCGGCGGGTGAGCCGTGCTGCGGATCGGGCAGTCCGCCGGCGGCCATGTAGGCATCACCGATGGTCTTGATCTTCTCGATGCGGTACTTCCCCATGATGCCATCGAAGACCTTGAAGCAGGCGTTCAGCTCGGCTACCAGTTCCGCCGGCGTCACCTGCTCGCTCAATTGCGTGAAGCCCTTGAAATCGGTGAAGAGGATGGTGGCCTGGTCGAAGTGCTTCGCTTCGGCCTCGCCCTTCGCCTTCAGCTCCTCCGCCACCTCCTCGGGCAGGATGTTCAGCAGAAGCTCCTCGCTGCGGCGCTTCTCGGTGTTGATGCGGTTGCGCTGGAAGAGGAAGGTGCCCGCCAGCGCGAGCATGAGCACGAAGCCACCGATGAAGGCATTGCGCTGCAGGTTGCGGCGGCGCAGTTCCTCGGCGGCCAGGGCGTCCTTCTTCTCCTGCTCGGCCACCAACAGCGCCTCGCGCTTGGCGTAGTCGTACGCATACTGCTGGCGCAGCAAGTTGCGCGTGTTCTCGTCGTTGCGCACGCTGTCGCGCATGGCCATGTACAGTTCGTGCATCTCCAAGGCATTGCCGACGCGACCCATGCGCTTGTAGATGGCATGTAGATGCCCGGCAGCGCGCTGGATGGACTCGGCATGGTCGATGGAACGGGCCAGCTCCAAAGCCTGCTCACCAAAGCGGACCGCCTCCGGCACACGCTCCTGCATCAACAGGTTCTCCGCGATGTTCGCCCAGGTGCCGGCCAGCGATTGCCGGTCGCCCGCCGCCTCGGCCATGGTCGCGCTCTGCCTGAAGCGTTGCTCGGCCTGCAGCATGAGCTTGCTCCGCACAGCCACTTCAGCGGCCCAGCTGGCCTGTTGCTGCAGCGTCATGGCAATGTTGTTCAAGCTGTTGGCCATTCCACGCCGGTCGTCGAGGTTCTCGCGCACCTTCAAGCTCCGATCGTAGTACTGCAGGGCCAAGCCCATGAGGCTGTCCCGTGCAGTGCTCTCATCGGCCTCGATGGCCAGCCGTTGCAGGGCATTACCGATGTTGCCAAGCGTGTTGGCCGTGGAGCTGGATGGCTCCTCCCGCGCGTATCGCCCCTCCGCGCGTCCATACCACAGCAGCGCGTCCGTGCTGCTCTTCTGTGTCTCATGCGCCAGGCCAATGCTGTTCTGCACCCCGGCGATCTTGGCGTTCACCTGCACACCTTTCGCCTCCAAGCTGTCCAGGAAGTGCAAGGCACGCTCGTAGTGCCACATCGCGCCGGGCAGGTCGCCCTGTTGCTGGCGCAGGATGCCCAGGTTGGAATGCGAGGAGGCGATGCCGATAGCCGCCTCCACATCGCCGGGCTGTGCCTTGGCGCGCTTCACATCGGCATCCAGGCTCAGTTGGTAGAACGGGATCGCCTGTTCCAGGTCGCCCTGGATGTGGTGCGTGACGGCGATGTTGTTGTATGCGCTGCTCTCCTGCCTCAGCAGGCCGGCACGCTGCGCGAGCTTCAATTGCTCTTCGGCAAAGTAGCGGGCGGTGTCGGGCGCGCGTTGCAGGTACACACGCCAGATGAGCTTGTGCGCGGCGGCGATGCGGCTCGTGTCGGGAAGCGCCGTGTTGTTCCAGACGCGGAGCAGGGAGTCCTGGTAGGACTGGCCGATGGCGCCGATGTGCAACACGACCAACAAGGTGAACAGCAGCGCGGATCGCGGGTACATGTCCGCAAGATCGGTGATCGCGGTCATCCGTTCCAGCAGCGTGCTTGTGCATGGGCGGGAAGCTCAGGCCCGGAGCGGGGCCCCTTCGCTCACCGCCCCTCCAACACCCCCTGCACGTAGCCCACCCAATCCATCTCCGGGATGCCCTCGTCCAGGTAGTGGTCCGGCTGGATGCCCATCACATCCACCGGCATGTGCGGCAGGCGGTGGCTCAGGCTCATGGTGTAGCCCAGCTGGTAACAGCCATCGGGGGAGTTGACCCGCCGCATGTTGGACACATCGAGCGCGCCGAAGGTGGGGCGGCCGAAGAGCTTCACCTTGGCGCTGGTGCGCGCTTCCAGCAGGAACTGCTCATCGGTGCTGCCATTGCCCTCATTGCAGAGGATGCCCACACGCTGTGGAAAAGGCAGTGCCGTGTGCGAGCTGTCCACCGACCAGGGCTGCTCGTCCAGCTCCAGCCAGGAGCCCAGTGCCGCACGCATGCGGGTGGCCACGTCCATGCACCACCGCCCGTTCTCACTGTCGCGGCCGAACATGTCCGCATACTCCGCGTAGCCGGCCGCGTTCAGTTCCGTGGCGCGGAGCTTCACCCCCACCGTGCGCATCGGTCCGGTGTAGAGGTAGGGGATCAGGCCGCCGTAGCTGGCATCGCTGCCACCGGTGCCGTTGCGGATGTCGATGATGAGGTTCTCCGAGCTGCGGATCAGCGCATCGTTCGCCGCGAGCACGCTGTCGATCGACCGCTTCTGTTCAAAGGCGAAGGAGGGGATGCACAGGTACACGGTGCGCTCATTGAGCCGTTCCAGGAAGGGCCGCTCCGCATCCATGGCACGCAGTTGCACCTGTTCCGCCCGGGAAAGCGCGGCCGCCGGCACCTGCCGCACCCAGATGTTGCGCATCTTCAGCAGTCCGCCGGTGGTGCCCATGAGCAGGGCCTCCACTGGTTCGGGTGAATAATCCCCCATGTAGAAGGTGCCCGCGTAACGCCCAACGGCCTGTTGCTGCAACTCCACCTTCACCATGCCCGGCTTCCAGTTCGCGTTCTCCGAGGCCAGGATCACCGCATCGAAGCGCGTGCTGTCCTTGGATTGACGCACGATGCCCACGCGGTACGCCCCCATCGTCCACACACCTTCCAAGGGGTGCCGCGCATGGCCCGCGCGCTCCAGGCGCTTCACCAGTTCCGCCTCTGTGAGCTTCACGGTGCGGCCCGCCGGATGGGTCTTCGTCGCGACGGGTGTGGCCGCCCCCTGCTCCGCTTGCTGTGCCTGCTCCGTTGGGCTGATGCCGATATGCCCCTTGCGGAACCAGCGCAGCCATCCATCGAGCACCTGCGTGCAGGCGACCAGTCCGGAGGCGCTGTCCGCGCGAGCGCGAAGGACTTGTGTATGCTCGGCATAGGCGGCCTGGCCCTTCCGGTCCAGCACCAGCTGGAAACCCGCGTCGTTCTGCTCGAAAGTGGTCACCATCCAATCGAACGTGGAAGGGCAGTTGCAGGGCTGGGCGTGGGCCGCGATGGCCAGCAGCCATCCGAGCGGGAGAAGGACAAGGCGTCGCGTGCGCATTGGCCGAAGGTCGCAAAAAGGCCCGGGGCTGTTGGCTGTGCGATCAACTGCACTCAACATCCCCTTCCATCAAGGCCTGCGCGGGCATCTTTCCCTCACCGTCGCCAGGCTTCGGCCAACTGCGTGGACAGGTCCGTAAAGCCGTTCCCATCCCATCGGCAAAGGCCGCTCTTGCGCGTGCCGAACCACATCCGTCCATCGCGGTCCTCCAGCCCGAACCATACCGCATGGTGGCACAGCCCATCGGCCGTGGTGAGCGCGGTGTACGTCCGGCCATCCGAAACACACACACCGTTGCGCGCACTGGTGAACCAGTAGCGGCCATCGCGGGCCTGCACCACGCTGGTGATGCTGTTGCTGCACAGCCCCTCCTTCGTGGAGGTCCGCTCGAACCCGTGGCCGTTGTAACGCGCCACACCCGCATCACGCAGGGCGAACCATAGGTTCCCGGCACGGTCCAGCGTGGCGCGGAACACCATGTTGTCGCCCAGGCCGTCCTGCACAGTATAGTGGGTGAAGTCCCGGCCATCGTAGCGCGCCACGCCGCCGTTGTCCCAGGAGCAGAACCAGATGGTGCCGGTGCTGTCCTGCAGCATCCATTGCACCACATCAAAGAGGCCCGTCCTCCGGATGAAGTTGGTCATGTCCGCAGTGCCGGCAGCGGGATCGTAGCGGTACGCGCCGCCGCCATTGGTACCGAACCAGATGTAGCCGTCGCGGTCCTCCAGCATGCACCCCACCATGCGCGTCATGGCCGCCGGGTCGGGTGGCCCGATGGGGAGGTCCACCGCGGTGTTCGTCGGCAGGGCGATGTTGCGGAAGCTGCGCCCATCGTAGCGCGAAGCCCCGTTGATGGTGCCCACCCAGATGTGGCCCGCGCGGTCCTGCAGCAGCGCATAGACCGTATCGTTGATCAACCCATCGCGGGTGGTGAGGTTGGTGAAACGTTCGCCATCGTAATGGAACAGGCCGCCACCCGTGGTGCCGAACCAGAGGCTGCCATCGCGGTCCAGCAGACCGCAGCGCACATGATCGTAGGGCACTTCCGTAACCGTGGTGGTCGCCTCTGTAGCAGGTGGGGTCTGCCCGTTGCAGGCCAGGGCCAGGAAGGTCCAGCACAGCAGGACCGGTGTGGTGGGGATCGAACGCATGTTCGGGATCGTTCCGGCTAGCGAAGGTACCCCCAGCCGAGCAGCCGATGCCTCCAAGGCGGACCCGATGTGAGGCCACCCCGGATGTGTGGGCGATGCCGCACTGTCGCTCGATGCCCTGTGGTCCGGTGGCGATCCCGTGGCTCATCGCATTCACCACAAGTGGGGAGGAACGATCCGCTCCACGCGGGCCTAACTTTCGGTTCCAACACCCACGACCATGGAAACCACCATGACGGACATCAGCACGGCGCAACGCGCCTCGTGGAACAAGTTCAGCGCGGGATGGCGGAAGTGGGACAAGTTGGTGATGGAGATGCTGCGCCCGCACGGGGAGGCCATCATGGACCACCTGGGCGCCACCGGCACCTCGGTGGTGCTGGATGTGGCGGCCGGCACCGGCGAGCCCGGCCTCAGCATCGCCCGCCACCTGCACGGCGGCAAGGTGGTGATCACCGACCTGGCCGAGCACATGCTCGATGTGGCCAAGGAGAAGGCCGCCGCCGCGGGCATCACCAACGTGGAGTTCCGCGAGGCCGATGCCAACGCGCTGCCCTTCGCGGACAACACCTTCGACGAGATCAGCTGCCGCCACGGCTTCATGTTCTTCCCGGACATGCAGCAGGCCGCCAACGAGATGGCGCGCGTGCTGAAGCCCGGCGGCCGCATCGCGGTGATGGTGTGGGCCGGTCCGGAGAAGAACTACTGGGTCACCTGCATGATGGGCAACATCAAGCAGCACATCGATGTGCCGCCGCCGGAACCGGGCGCGCCGGGCATGTTCCGCTGCGCGCAGCCGGGCCTGCTCGCCGGCATCTTCCGCAAGGCCGGCCTTCAGGACGTGCAGGAGCGCGAGGTGCCCAACACGGTCCCCGTGAGCGGCCCGCAGCAGTATTGGGACATGCAGACCGAGATCGCCGCGCCCTTCGTGGCCGCGCTCGCCACCGCTGACCCGGCCACCGTGGCCAAGGTGAAGGCCGGCGTGCTCGCCGATATGGCCGCACGCTACCCCAACGGGAACGTGCCCGGTTGCGGCATCCTGGTCACGGCGGTGAAGTAGCGGCGGCCGGGCGGGTCGCAGGCCACGCAGCGGATCGGTTCGTGGCTGAAGGACCCCGGGGTGGGATCAGCTGCACGTTGGGTCTCCGAGGACGGGGGAGCCTGCGCAGGCGCAGGAGCCATTGGTGAACCACACCTCTTGCCCCGATCTACCTTCGCTCCATGGCCACCAAGATCCCCAAGAAGAAAGCAGGCAAGAAGACCGCACAGGCGCCCGCCCCCGCGGGCAACCCCATGCGCGACCTCCAGAAGCTTCTCGGCAACCAGCAGTTCGGCAGCGTGGAGGAGGTGGAGGCCTTCATGCAGCAGATCTCCAAAGAGCCCATCCCCACCTTCGAGCCTGAGAACGAACAGGAGCAGGCCGAAGAGCTGGCCTACGACGCCTTGGAAATGGAAGGCGAGGAACGCAAGGAGCTCCTCATGGAGGCACTGACCCTGGACCCGGACTGCATCCTGGCCTACTTCGCCATGGGCGCGGACGAGTTCCATCCGGCCATCGGCCTGGCCTTCTACGAGCGCGGCATCTCCATCGGTGCACAGCGTTTCCAAAGCGAAGAGTACATCAAGAAGAACAAGGGGCACTTCTGGGGCCTCCATGAAACGCGGCCCTTCATGCAGTGCCTCCAAGGCGCCGCCGATTGCCAGTTCGCCCTGGGCCGGGTATTCGAGGCCATCGGCATCTGGAGCCTGATGTTGGAGCTCAACCCCAATGACAACCAGGGTGTGCGTTACGACCTGATGCTCTGCCTGGCCGGCCTTGGCGATACCGAAGGCTACGAGGAGCTGGAGAAGCAATACAAGGACGACGTTTCCGCCGCCGCCGCGTTCAACCGGGTGCTGCACCTGTTCAAGTCGCAGGGGTCTGGACCGCAAGCCCTGCAAGCACTGCAAGCCGCACGTACCAGGAACAAGCACGTGGTGCCCCTGCTACTGAAGGAAGACCCGGAGCTGTACGCCGTGGACGGCTACACGCTCGGCAGCAAGGAGGAGGCGATGAGCTACCTGGACAAGGCGCACCTGGTGTGGAGCGGTGTGCCGGGTGCCAAGGACTGGCTGAAGAAGGTGGCGCGGAAGTAGCCTGGACCACCGGTGCGCTTCCGAATAGCCGCTTTGCGCCGGGACTTTTGCTCACGCTCCTCGCGCTCCTCCTGAGCAGCGCCGAAGGGCGCTGGCGCATGGGCCTGTGATCGGTGCAAGCAGCATTAACCGGTATCGAGGCCCATCCCACCCACACCTGCATGTACCTTTGTATGGAAGCATATTACCATGAAAGGCATCACCATCCTGGAGGACCGCGCGAACAAGAAGCGCTACTTGCAGATCGACATTGCCGAGCTGGACAAACGCCGCGAGCAGATCGAGGATATGATGGATGGCCTCATCGCCGAACAACGCGCGGGCCAGCCGACCGTATCGCTGGAGCAGTTGGAGAAGAAACTCCGCAAGCAAGGCAAGTTGTGAGCTACCAAGTGCGCATCGCACGGGATGCGGAGCGCGACATCGCTGCGCTCCATGCAGCCGCTGTTCCAAGGATCTTCAAGGCGATCAAAGCGCTGGGCACCGATCCGCGCCCAGCGGGATGCAAGATGCTGAAGGGCATCCATTCCGGATCTTGACGCATCCGGGTCGGTGCATACCGCATCCTCTATGTCATCGATGATGGTGTCCGCATCGTGGAGGTGCGGGAAGTGGGTCATCGGAAGGACATCTATCGATAGTTCGCCGAACACGCCCGAGAGGTTATCTTCTCGATAGGACCGTTCACTTCATGGCCAGTAGCCACCGAAATGATCATGTCCAGGTTGTAGTGCTCAAGGTCCCGTCTGACGTTACGCCGCCCCTCCTTTTGAACGGTGGCAAGAAATGCCACAGTTGAACTTTCCAGTTCGCCTTCTTCAATGATGTTCCTGATGTGGTTGGCCACCATGGACTTGTCCCGCTGGAACAGCTCGGCCAACTGGTTCAGGTTCAACCACAGCGTTTCATCCTGCAAGCGCACGCTCACCTGGGTGCGGCCATCCTTGCCTTGGCAGATCAGTCCTTCACCCTAGCTCATGTCGTGTGGGGTTGACGCGCTTCCGGCATCAACCCCGTCCGGACAAGATAGTGGCACGCGCCACTTCCCGAATATGGCACTAAACCGCCTCGCGAGGTGCTTGGCCCAGCGGTCGGCGGTCGATCGCAGGCCACGCGCAGATCAGGCGTAACACTACACCCGCGGCCGCGGCATGTCCCAGGGCTTCACGTTGTAGCCGGGGATGCGCACGGGGCGGGTGCTCTCGAACCGCTGCTGGTCCAGGCGCTCCATCTGCTCCAGCTGATCGGGGAAGAGCTTGCCGTGGTCCACGAAGGTGATGAGCTGCACCACCTGATGGGGCACCACCCACTTGCCGATGAGGAAGCCCTGGGCCACCCCCACGCGCACATCATCGTTCTGCAGGCAGTGCTCGGTGCCGAAGCACATGTTCTCTCGGATGAACTCCTTCAGGCGGGTGAGGCCGTCGCCCGTGCGGTTGAAGCGCTCGGCGTACTGCTCCAACACATGGTGGCTGATGTGGTGGCACACCCCATCCTCCACGACACGTGCCGCGCGGTAGTAGCCATCCACCCCGCGGTACCACACGAAGGGCGCGATGCTGATGACCTTCTTCGTGGGCAGCATGGCCACCAGCCAGTTGTTGCCCGCTGGCGAGCGGTATTCGAACAGCTGCGGCACCAGGCGCTGCGACTTGTCCTTGCGGAGCTGCCGCTGCATGCGCGTAACGGGGTCCTTCAGCTTGTTCCACAGGGCGGGCATGTCGCGCAAGGCTTCACGCACCACCTGTTCCGGGGTATGTGTCTGTACGATCATGGCTTCGCGGGCTTGAACGCGACCGGGGACATGTGGGTTACCCCGCATTCACCTGCCCCCCAGGCCATTGAGGTACATGACGGGTGTTAGCGAAGCATGCCGCAAGGGACAGGATGCGCCGCACGGCCCCATGCGACCAACGGTCCTTGCACAGCCCCTCAGCAGGGCAGCGCGCACACCACCTGACTGAAGTTGCTGACGCCGGAGGCGCTCACGCCCACCAGCTTGAACCAGCAGCGCTGGCCGGG
>CAUJFM010000132.1 GCA_963169595.1 Bacteroidota bacterium
GGCTCGACCTCAGCGCGGTAATTGGTGGGCAGCATGGAGCGGGTGTTCCCCTCGAACAACGGCCCATAGACCGTGTCCTGCTCAGCCCAGATCGGGCGATGGGAGACGATGAAGACCCGGCCGTTGGTGCGTTCCAACACGGCCTTCAGGGTGTCCAGCTGATCGCCTTTCACGCTGCCATCATCACGCTCGGTGTCGAGCAGCACGATGTGATCGCTCCCCAGGGTGATGACCTGCAAGGCCTGTCCGAAGGCCTGGACATAGGCCTTGCCGGCATCGTGGTTGCCCGGTGCATTGAAGAGGGGAACGGACAGCCGCTGGAACAGCGCCTTCCGGTAACGTGGCAGGTCGGCCTCCGCATCCAGGAACAGGTCACCGGTGCTGAGGAGCACATTCGGTGCCAGTGCGGCGATGGTGTCGAGGTTGGCAAGCAGGGTGGCGGCCGGGTAACCGGAGCGATTGCCGCTGCTGCCATGGAAATGCCCACTGATGACGAGGCGGTAATGCCCGGTGCTGTCCGGCGGAAGCACCTCCGCGCCCGTGAACGGCGAACGCTGGGCGTGGGCCGTGAACAGGCCCAACAGCACCAACGATGCGACGATCACCGCCCTCATGGGTTCACGGCTGGTGTGCTCCACGGCTGGCCATCCCGAAGCACCGTGTTGCCTTCCGCACTCCTGAGCGGTGCCTCCGTTCCGGTGATCTCCACGCCCTTCACCTCCACCCGCGAGGGACCCAGGTAGCGTTCCACCTTGCGTACCACAATGCCTGTGGCACCGGAGCGCACGCTGCCGCCTTCCAGCCGCAGCACGGATCCCTCACCGATCTCCAGACCGTTGCCGTTCGCATCAAGGTGACCGTCGCGCACGTTCAGCACCGCGCCATGGCCCGCCTTGATGCCAACGCCTTTGGCCAGCGCCATGCGCACGTCCTGCAGGTCCACCACACCACCATGTACCACCATGGCCTCATCCGCTGCAGCGTCCATCTGCACGCCGGTGAGCGTGGCCTTGGTGTAGTACAGCGAGAGCTGGTCCCGGCCGCCGCGGAGCAGCACACGCTCCAACTTGGATGTGCCACGCACCACGGTGAGCAGATCGCGTCCCGGGTCACCGGCCAGCGCACAATCGGTCATGCGCAGGTCGGCCGCATGGAACACCATGGCCGGTGTGCCATCCGCAGGTCCAAGTCCTTCGATCCGCACATGGGCCAGCACCGACGGCCCACCGGGATCCACCACGCGGAGACCACCACCTGAGGCGTTGCCGGAGTTGATGACGATCGGGGCGTCCTCCAACCCGCGCCATTCCAGCGGCGCGCGGCTGATGATGCGGGCTCCGTTCCGCAGGTCGATGTGGAGCGGGGCCGTCGCTTTCACGGTGAAGCCCGGCGGCAGCGAGAGGTCGTGGTCGAGCACCCAGCGACCGGGCCTGATCGTGATGACCGAAGCGGCCGTATCCACCGCGATCATCTCCTCCCGGGCCAGTTCTGCCAGCGACATGGCCGCAGGCAACAGGGGCTTGCTGATGAGCGGCAACGCTTGCGCGAAGACCTCCAGCTCCTTGGTGACGCTCGCCCCCAGCACGCTGTAGCGGATCGCAAGGTCCTTGGCGGGCAGCTCCATGTCCGCTCCCAGCTTGAACCGCATGGTGATGGGCGCGCCGACCTGGCCCTGCTTGCGGCTCGGGACGATGACGTTGCCCACAGGGGCTACGACCTTGCCATTGGCCAGCACCAAGCCTTTCACCTCCATGGGCAGGGCTTCGATCGGGACCACCGCCACCACCACGGAATCCGCGGTGCGCTGCTGGAGGTAGGCGTGGAAGCCCTTGGGAACGTCCAGCAGACGCTGGATGGTGCGCTGGTTGCCATAATAGACGGACCGGTCCAGTTCCTTGTAGGGGAACTCGCGGTAGATGGTGGCCGCTGCACTATCCAGCGCAGGCTTGAGGGCAGCGAACGCACTGTCCAGGTAGGACGGCCGGGCCATGCGCTCCAAGGCACGCACGTAGGCCCTGAAGAGCTCCGGATCGTTGAAGTAGGCGTCGTGCAGGTCCATCTCGGCCCGTTGACGTCCCACGTAACGCCAGGACCCCGCCAGGTTGCGGATGGGGTGCGCGCTGAAGCTCTCATAGGCCACGGGTTCCACGCGGCGCAACACCGGATCGTAGTAGAACTTCACATCGCTCCAGTCCATGCTGTGGTGCCCACCGACGAGGTCGAGCAGGGCATGCCGCCTGGCCAGCAGTTCCACGTTGAAGACCTCCGAGGCACGCAGCTGGCCCCGGCGGAACCCATCGATTAGCCCGCAGGCCTCACCGAACTGCACGCGCGCCAGGGAGTCCTTCTCGAGGTCGCCGGTACCGAAGGCATCAAGGGACGCGGCCTGGTAGGCGGCAAAGGCCTCGTCGTACTTCACCTTGCGCATCTCGTTGAGGCGGTGCACCCAGAAGAGCGAGGGATCGAACCGGAACACCGAACCCTTCACCCGGCCATTGTGGGCCAGCAGCTCCGGACCGAAATGCTCCTCGTAGGCATAGACGCCCAGGTCCTCGCCATTGAACGAGAGCCGGATGAACCCATAGCGCAGCGCGGTCATCCCCTCCCCTGCGGACAGGCGGTGGAAGAACCAATCGCAGAGGTAATTGCGCGTGCCTGGATGTTGGAGCGAGAAACGCTGCATGCCCAGGAAGCCACCATCCTTCTTCGCCACCACCCGGAAGGACCATTTGCTGCCCTTGACGTGGTCGGTCATCTTGCCCTTGATGCGGATCTTGGCCTTGAAGGTCCCCTCCGGGCCGGTGATCTCCGCAGGCACGTAGTCCCTTCCTTCGGGAAGGATCACACCGCGTTCGCGGGCCTCCTCCACCACCCGCTGCAGTTCGGCGAGGTCCTCGTCCTTCACGTTCAGCACCAGCTCCACCGGCTCCATGTTGAAGGAGGCCGGATAGTTGCGGGCCAGTTGCTTGATGAACGTGACCAGACCGGGATGGTCCCGGTGTTTCAGTTGGCGATCGGCGAACCAGGCGGTACCGGCCACGAGGGCGAGCACCGCAGCGCCGATGATCGCTTTGCGGGATCTCATAGGGCCGACAAAGTAAGCGGTTCAGGCCAAGGCGGGGGCTGGCGCCGCCTCGTCCGAAGCCTCTTCCTCCTCGGCTTCCGCAGCCCGCTCCCGCCACCCGTAGATCTCCTCCTCGGTCACCATGGTCATGGTGGTGAGCAGCACGATGGTGAAGGGGTTCAGGGAGCCCACCAGCCAGGATTCGTACATGATGGAGAACAGGGTGGAGAACATCACGGCCAGGCTCATCGGCACCGCCTTACTGGCCTTGATGAACATGAGCAGGAAGCTGCGGAAGTAGATAAGCACGCCGATGATGCCCACATCAAGCCAGAACGACAGGTAGGAATTGTGCACCCCACCCTGGTGGTTCATCTTCCACAGGTAGAAGCGGTGCTTGCGGAAGATGAACTCATCGTTGCCGAAGCCACCACCGAACACGAAGTAGTCCTGGATGTGCTTCCAGGCGAACTCCCAGGCGAAATAGCGGCCACTGCCGCTTTCCAGGGTGTGCAGGCGGAAGTACTTCTCCACGCCCAGGGCCTGGACGATCGCCGGGAGATTGGAAGACACCACCTCCCCAACACCCAAGGCAAGCAGGAAGAGCACGAAGCCCAGGAAAGGCGAACGCGCAGCAACGCGATGGAAGACCAGGAAGATGGCCACTGCCGTGGACGATGCCCGGGAGCCCGAAGCGATCAGGAAGTAGATGATGACCCCGTAGATGAGGACCTTCTCGTAGAAGCTGAAAAGCTCCTTGTTGAGGTTGATGACCACGGTGACCAGCACCAGGGTGAGGAAGCAGAAGATGCCCAGTCCGTTCGGGTTGCCGAACAGTCCGCGGAAGCGTCCCGCCACGTGGGAGTACCAGTCGCCATACAGGTAGGTGACCAGACCGGCCAACAGCACCAGCACCATGAACCACACCAGGTTCCGGAAGAAATCCCAACCATTGCGCCTGAAGTTGTACAGCACGTAGTTGGGAACGACCAGGTACAGCAGCGCATAGGACAGGGT
>CAUJFM010000133.1 GCA_963169595.1 Bacteroidota bacterium
GCGGTCATGTCCACGCCCTTCAGGGTGCCGAGGCTCTCGTAGAAATCACCACTGGGTGCCTCGCGGATGGCCAGCACGTCCATGCTCTCCACGGTGAGCGGCGCCTGCTTCTGCTTCTCGGTGATGCGGGTGCCGATCACCTCGGTCTCCTTCAGCATCACCTGGTCGGTGCCCAGTTTCACCCGAACGGGTTGGTCGAGGGTGCGCACCACCACGTCCTGTGGGGTGTAGCCGATGAAGCTGACGGTGAGGGTGCAGGGCAGCGCGGCCTCCACCACGAGCTCGAACTTGCCATCGATGTCGGTGACCGTACCCGTGGTGGTCCCTTTCAGCACCACGTTGGCCCCGATGAGCGTTTCGCTCGTGGTCGCGTCCGTGACCACCCCGCGGATGCGGAGCTGGGCATGGACCGCCCCGGTGAGCAGGACGAGCAGCAGGAGGGCGGCGGTGCGCGGGAAGCGGCAAGGCACGTTCAGCATGCGGTAGTGGGTGAACCGGCACCAAGATAGCCGAGGAAAGGTTCCGTGACGGATGGTTGGATGTCGGATCAAAGACCGCGGGCCATCGCCACGGCCATGGCCAGCATCAGCAGGAACAGGGGAAGCTGGGCGAACGACAACCGGGCCAGGAGCGGGGCCTTGGCCAGATCGGGCGTACGGCACTTGCGCAGGTCCATCCGCCAGCGCACCAGCAGCACCATGGGAAGCAGCTCCAGCAGGAAGACCAGGCCGAACACTCCCATCTTCCCCAGGAACCAGTGGTCCTTCAGGTAGTGGTCCGTGCCCTTCTCCAGCCCGCCGAAGGCCCGCCAGAGCCCGGTACCCACCCAGAGCAAGGCGGCCACCCCGTACCAGTTGTCGGGCAGGAACACGGACGGGAGCTGCTCCGGGGCCCGCAGGCGGCGCAGCGCCCGCCCACGGGCGTAGAGGGCCGCCAACCCGATGGTGAGGGGCAGTAGGTGAAGTACGGCCAGTGCATAGCGTAGGGTCATGGAGCGGTTCGGGATGGGGCGTTGCGAACATAGCACCCGCAACAGGGTCTTTCTGAGCCCTTTACCCGACCTTTGCACGCATGGCCATCCACTTCACCAGCCACGGTGCCGCGGGCACCGTCACGGGCAGCAAGCACGTGCTCGAGGTACACCGTGCCGATGGCACCAGCACGCGGATCCTGCTGGACTGCGGCATGTTCCAAGGGGAGGCCCTGGCCAGCGCGAAGGGCCGGGACCCCAACCGGCACTTCGGCTTCGATCCGGGGAGCATTGATGTGCTGGTGCTTAGCCATGCGCACATCGACCACAGCGGCCTGTTGCCGCGCGTGGTGGCCGAGGGCTATAGTGGACCCATTTGGAGCACACCCGCCACCCGTGATCTGTGTGCCATCATGTTGGAGGACAGTGCGCGGATCCAGGAGTACGACTTCGAGTTCGACATGAAGCGGGCCCGGAAGCGGGGGCGTCCCTTGGACCGTGAAGGACCGCTCTACACCAGCCGCGACGTGCCGCCTGCCATGGAGCTTTTTCGCACGGTGGGTTATGCCCAGCCGATGGAGATCGCCCCGGGCGTCACGCTCACGTTCACCGATGCGGGCCATATCCTGGGCAGCGCTGCGGTACACCTCACCATTGATGACGGCACCCAGGTCACGCGCTTCTCCTTCACCGGTGATGTGGGCCGCTATGTGGACCGTTTGCTCCCCGAGCCGGTGCGGTTCCCGCAGGCGGACGTGATCGTCTGCGAAAGCACCTATGGCGATCGGGACCACGCGCCGGTGGCCGAGGCCGAGGAAGAGCTCCTGCGCCATGTGACCGAGGTCTGTGTGGAGCGCCAGGGCCGGTTGATCATCCCTGCGTTCAGCATCGGCAAGACCCAGGAGATCCTCTATACGTTGAACGCGCTCAGCAACGCGGGCCGCCTGCCGCGGATCCCCGTCTTCGTGGACAGTCCGCTGGCGATCAGCGCCACGGAGGTGGTGCGCGACCACTCGGCGCTCTTCCGCGAGGAGGTGCGCGAGGAGCTGTTCCGCGATCCCGACCTGTTCTCGTTCCCCGGGGTGGAGTTCATCCGTAAACCAGAGCATAGCAAGCACCTGAACAACGTGAAGCGCCCCTGCATCATCATCAGTGCGAGCGGCATGATGGAAGCAGGTCGTGTACGGCACCACTTGAGGCATTCACTGCCCGATCCGAACAACGCGGTGCTGGCGGTGGGCTTCTGTGCGCCCGGTACGCTGGGGCATGAGCTCCTCAGTGGTGCACGCGAGGTGAGCATCTTCGGTGAGCCGGTACCCGTCAACGCGGAGATCCTGCGGATGGAGTTCTACAGTGCCCACGCGGACCGGCACGAACTGGTCAGGTACCTCTCGTGCCAGGACCCACATAAGGTGCGCAAGTTGATGCTCGTGCACGGCGTGGAGAGCTCACTGCTCGGCCTGAAGGACCTGTTCATGGATGCGGGGTTCAAGGAGGTGGTCATCCCACGGCGCGGGGAACATTTTGTCATTGCATGAAGCGGAGGTCGATCGGAAGGATGTTCAAGAAGTGGATGGTAGTGGCAGGCACACTGCTGCCCGGCGCAGCATGGGCACAGCCCGTCTGTGATGCCACGGGCAATGTGCTCATCTACTCGAACTACGAAGGCGGCTACCTCACCATCAATGTGGATCAGAACATCCCTGACCTCAAGGTGGGCATCACCACCTACGAGGCGGTGCAGGTGGACTTCGTGGGGCCTTTCGTCGGGAACATCACCCAGGTGGTGTATGCGGGTTATGGGGATGTGAACAACAACGGCTGCGGCCCGAACATTCCCGGTGTCACCATCAACGGGGTGCCGCCCGGCATCGTGACCAATTACAGCATCAGTGCCGGGGATGTGCCCATCGCCACGCATCTGGGGGATGTGCTCGGTGGCGTTTCGCTGGTGAACTGCATAGTGGCCGGGGACAACTGCAACCAGCTGAATACGGGCGGCGGCAACAGCAGCCCGCAGATCGTGTCGTTCTTCCTGGACGTGTTCGGTCCAGGCAGTTCGCTCTACGCGCACTGGACCAGCTATGACTGCTTTCCCGGGACGCTGAGCGTGAGCGCTGGTGGCACCTGCTGCTTGCAGACCCCCTCGGGCGCGGTGAACCCCATCTACGTTTATGGCGACCAGTACTCCTTCTTTCCGGAGGATACGGTGCTGTGCGGGCCCAGCATTACCCTGAACCCTGCGGCGATCTACCCGCTGCTGGTGCAACCGCCGGCCTACACCGGTTACATCTGGAGCACCGGCGCCACCGGCCCCACGCTCACGGTGACCGAGCCCGGCACCTATTGGTTCGTGGCCACCGACTACTGCCACACCAGCCTGGTGGACAACTACCTCAGTGATACCATCGTGGTGCTGCCGTGCTGCGGCATCCAGGCCGATGTGACCGTCACCGACATCACCTGCGCTGGGGCCAATGATGGCGCCTTGCAGGCCACGGCCACCGGCAGCGGACCGTTCACCTTCACCTGGAACACCGTTCCGCCGCAGAACACCGCACAGATCACCGGGCTGGGTCCCGGCACCTATTCGGTCGTCGTGTCCGATGGGCTGTGTGACACCACCATTACCCGCACGCTGGTCGATCCGCCACCCATGCAGGTGCAGGTGTTGGGACCGGGCGTGGTCTGTGCCGGAAGCCCGGCCACCTTGGAGGCCGATGTGGAGGGAGGCAACGCCCCATACCAGTATGCCTGGAGCAGTGGCGGAAGCGGTGCGGCGGAGGTCGTGACGCCCTTCGTGGACACGCAGTACGAGCTCACCGTGACCGATGCCACGGGCTGCAGCGTATCGGCAACCTTTGATGTGACCACTGAACCTGCACCCATCGCCACCATCGCGGTGACGGACACCGCCTGCACCGGGCTGGGCATCGTGCTGCAGGCCTTTGTGCAGGATGCCGACTCGCTGGCCTGGACCTGGGGCATGGATGGCTTCAGCAACGCGGAGGACCCGCTCGCCGTGTTCGACGTGCCGGGCTGGAACTACGTCTCGTTCCAAGCCTTCGTGGAGGTGGGCTGCCCCAGTCCGCTCATCGTGGACAGTGTGTTCGTGAAGCCTTCCGCCACGGCCGACCTGCTCATCAACCCCGTGCCCTGCTCCAACGAGGTGCGCTTCCTGTTGCAGAGCATCGATGCGGACAGCTGCGCGATGTTCCTGAACGAGGAGCTGGTCTCGTCGGACTGCAATGGATTCCTGTCGCTTCCCCTGGCGCCCAACGACACCACGGCCCTGGTGTATGTGGCGTTGCGTGCCGATGGCTGTAACGACACCCTCGCGCTCAGCGTGCTCCCCGATGAGGAGCCCCTGCTGTTCCTGCCGAACGCCTTCACGCCGAACAACGACGGCATCAACGACGTGTTCCCCGCAGTGGTCTACGAGGACCGCGCCAACTACACCATGCGCATCTTCGACCGCTGGGGTGCCGAGGTGTGGACCACCGCGGACCCATTGGTGCAATGGGACGGCACCTTGGATGGTGGTCCGGCCCCGGTGGGCGTGTATGCCGTGCTGGTGGAGCGCAAGGACCCCTGCTCGCAGGAGCTCCGGCGCGAGCTGGGGCACGTGACGCTGGTGCGCTGATCAGCCGCGGAACCCCAGGGCCTCCTTCAACTGGGCGGGCAGCGGCGGCAGCTTGCGGCGCTCGAAGAGGAAGCTGCTCAGGTCGGCGACCTCGCTGAAGATGTAGTGGCTGTCCATGGCCCCGCGCAGGTAGGCCTTGCCGGTGCTGCCACCGGTGCCCACGCGCAGGCCGATCATGCGGTGCACCATGTTCAGGTGCCGGCCACGCCAGGCCGCCATCGCCTCATCGATGTCCAGCAACGCCTCCAGGAAACGGAAGGGCTGCTGGAAGATCGGTTCGTCGCGATAGAGCATGATGAAGAGCGCGCTGCGGCAGGCGGCGGGGGAGAGGCGACGCTCAGGGCTGCCGTCCACGAAGATCTTGCGCCACAGGGCCGCATTGCCCTCCTCGCCCTTCACTAGGCTGGCATCGTAGATGCGCTCCAGCTTGGTGAAGAAGCCGTCCTCACCACTGGGCCAGTACTTCTCCTGCAGGAAGGGCATGCGTTCGAGCCAGGCGTTCACGAGCTCGAGCAGGGTGGGTAGCTTTTCCAGGGCCTCGATCTCGGCCTTGTGCTCGGGCTTCAGCTGGCTGGTGTAGTACTGCTTGCCGAAGCGGGCCTCCATGCGCAGACCGAGCCGGGCCTCCAGCACCTTGAACTGCATGCTTTGGAAACCGCTGGCCGGCCGCAGCAGGTCGCGGAAGTCCAGGAAGTCCAGCGGGGTCATCGTCTCCATGATGTCCATCTGGTGCACCAGCACATCGAGGATCGTCTTCACCCGGCGCATGCGATGCACCGCGATGTTGAGCTCCCCGTTGTTGTCGTCCACATGGTGGTCGGAGAACATCCCGATCACGCTGCCCACCTCGTGCAGGATCTGCTTGAACCAGAGCTCGTAGGCCTGGTGGATCACGATGAAGAGCATCTCATCGTGGGCCTTCACGCCGTGCTTGTCGCTCTCGGGCGCCTGGGCGTTGAGGATCTTGTCCAGCTGGAGGTAGTCGGGATAGTAGACGTTGCTCATGATGACGGGCGCCGATGATCGGGCGTGTGCGGCCAAATGTAACCGACGGACCTTCCCCGGGCCTGATCGGGATCAGCGCAGGCCGTGGTCTATCTTGGTCGCGATGAACCACTGCTCCGCCATCGTGCTCACCGTCCTCCTCGGCTTGGGACCGGTCATGGCCCAGGAGCCCGTGGCGCCCTTGCGTTCATCCTCCGATGCGGGGCAGCGCGTCTTTGATCAGCGGATCGCACGGCCCGTTGCAGCGGATACCACGGTCCATGAGCTGGGCGAGGTCGACCGCCCACCGGTGTACCGGGGCGGAGAGGAAACGATGTTCCGACAGTTGGCACAAGCGCCGTCGTGCACGATGCGCACACCGGAGGAAGCCTGTACCTCCTCCACGCGGGTGGTGCTGAACTTCATCGTGGAGCGCGACGGCAGCCTCTCCAACGCGATCGCGGAGGAAGGCGCGTGTGCGCCCCTCGCCGGGTATGCGCTGTGTGCGGTGCGCACCTTGGGCCGTTTCACGCCCGGCTCCGATCAGGGGCGGTTGGTGCGTGTACGCATGCGCGTACCCGTCACCTATGAGCTGCGCTGAACGCTCACTCCTTGGTGAAGCGTCCCCGTTGCAGGCTGTTCGGTGAGGTGAGCACGGCGAGGTAATGCCCCGGTGCCAGCCCGGCCAGGTCCAGATCGGTGCGCTCACCAGTGGGGCGCATCACCTGCACGGTGCGGCCCATGCCGTCCACGATGCGCAGTTCGGTGTGTGCATCGATCACCGGTGTGCGCACGGTCAAGCGATCATGCGCGGGCACCGGGTAGAGATCGAGCGGTGAGGCCAGTGCTTCTTCACTGATCGCTGCGGGCACCAGGAAGGTGGGCATGAACCGGTAGGTGGTCCCGTGGTAGGGAAGCCCGGTGAGGCCGGGGCGCTCGCAATCCAGCGCGCTGTTCAACAGCGGTGCATTGGGCTGTCCGGTGAGCCATGACTTCTCCAGGCAGTTGCTCATGCCGGCCGTGGCGTGCAGGATGCCCACCTTGGGCCCGGTGAAGGGCGTATAGCCGCTGGCGTTGTTCTCCGAACGGTAGCCGTATTGCAGTTCGATCGCACCGGTGGCCTGGTCGATCCAGATCTGCGCGTTCAGTTCATTGGTGCCGGGACCGGAGGCCAGTCGCATGTGGCGGTACTGCACGGCGAGCCGCTGGCTGCCGGGCACACCCTGCAACTGATAGCTCACGCGGGAGTTCCCGTCAATGGGCTCCAGACCGCCGCCCGCGACATCCACCAGCACCAGGTCCGTATTGCTGGTGATCCGCACTTCGCCATGGGCGCTCACGGCGATGCCGTAGCTTCCACCGATGAGGAAGGCGGACCCGAACAGGTGCAGTTCCTGGTCGTTCATCACCGGCAGGTGGTGGAAGCCGTCCAGGTCGAAGTCGGAGATCCATGTATCGCCCGTGAGCTCCACGTAGGAACGGGTGTCGCCCGAGACCAGCTCGAACACGTAATCGTCCTGTGCGCAGGCCGGGGCCAGGGTGGCGAGGCATGCCCAGCCGGGCATGAGCCAACGAAGGAAGGTACCGGTGTTCATGATGATGGAGGTATTGGTGGTTGGTGGTGCGAACTTGTGTGGGTGTTCCTGCGGGATGTGCCAAAAGGGTGATGATCCGCTGGCTCTGTGACGCATGGGGGATCAGGGCACGATGCCGGTGCGGTCCTTCACACTGGCCGCTCCGAAGAAGCCGAGTCCGCCGTTGCTGATGTTGCTGGGCACGTTGGCCGGTGGTGGATCGAAGAGCCCACCGCGCCATTCGGTGTTCTGCAGGATGGCGAGGATCACATCATAGGCCTCCTTGGTGATCGCATGTTGTTCCACGCGGATGGTGTCGCCCGGGCGCGCCTGCACCTGGTCCACCACCACACCCGCCACTGCGGAACCGTTGTACAACCGGTCGTCGACGAACGAAGTGGCCCTGAGGCTGTCGCTGCGGGTCACGCCGTTCACGAAGCTCTTCCACCGGTAATGATCCCCAAGCCCGGGAAGCTCATTGGTCCAGATGCGCACATTGTACCAGGGCGCCTCCCCTTCAGGCATCTCGGTGTCCGCGAGGTCGAAGGCCACGGAATCGAGTGCGGGCACGGGGCGCATCAGGTCCGTGGCGGTCCAGGTGCCACCGTTGTGCTGGATGGTCAGCGTGTAGTGTCGGCCCACCAAACCGGCCGCATCCCCGGGGGTGAAGTAATTCCCGCTGCCTGCGGGCTGCTCGGTCAGTGTCCAGGTCTGCACACCGTCGGTGATGGTCACCTGGGCGCCGCTCACCCGCGGTGTGGCCTCGTTGGCGTAGTAGCTGCGCGTGGTGGTGAGGCGCACCCGGTGGGCCATGGGCTGGTCGGTGATCCAGCCTTCGACCACCAGTTTGGGGGCGGCCAGCTCATCCAGGTCCATCTCGATGCGCTCGGTGCAGGCCGTTAGCAGGAGCGTGATGGCCGCTGCGGAAAGGAGCAGGTGTCTCATCAGAACTTGAAGTTGTAGGTGATGGCCGGGACGATGCTGAAGAGGTAGGTCTTCTCCGCGTAGGTCACATGGGGATCGTCCGGGTCCTGGACGAAATTGATGGCGTAGGCGTTCTTGCGACCATAGAGATTGTACACGCTGAAGACCCATTCGCTCTGCCAGCGGCGGCCCTCATTGCGGCGTGAGGCCTTGGTCACGCTCAGGTCGGCGCGGTGGTAGGCGGGCATGCGGCCGGCGTTGCGGGCGCTGTACACGGGCACCACGGTGCCACCGTACTCAAAGCGGCCCACGGGCAGGGTCACGGCACCGCCGGTCTGGTACACCCAGTTGGCCCCGATGCGCCATAGGGGCGAGATCTCGAAGGAGCCCACCAGCGCGAGGTCGTGCGTGCGGTCCCAGTTGGCCCGGTAGCGTTCGCCATTGTTCACGCCATCGATGCGGCGCTCGGTCCGCGCCAGGGTGTAGCCCACCATGCCCGTGAAGCGGCCGGTCTGTTTACGCAGCAGCACTTCCAGGCCGTAGCTCCACGCGGTGCCGAAGCGGAGCTCGGCCTCCAGGTTGTCGTTCAGGAAGAGCTGGGCATTGTCGCGGAAGTCGATGGCGTTGTGCATCACCTTGTAGTAGGTCTCCACGCTCAGTTCCCAGCGGTCGCCGTGGATGTTGCGGAAGTACCCCAGGGCCACCTGGTCCGCGAGCTGCGGTTTCACGTTGGGCGAGCTGGGGAACCATACATCGAAGGGTGAGCTCGAAAGACCGTTGCTGGCCAGGTGCAGGTATTGTGCGGTGCGGTTGTAGCTCGCCTTCACGGAGCTCAGTTCGTTCACCCCATAACGCAGACCGATCCGCGGCTCGAGGTTGATGCTCGTGTTGTACACTTCGCCCCGGCCATAGTGCAGGGTGTCGTTCACCTGGTGGTCCTCATCGTAGGTGTAGATGGTCTTCGAGCCCACGTTCTGGAACATGGATACACGGAGCCCATAGGTGGCGGTGAAGCGTGTGCCGATGCGTTGTTCGTTGCTCACATAGGCCGCGTGCTCCAGCGCATGGGCGCGTTCCAGCTCCAGGCCGGCCACCACGCTGCCTTCGCCTTCGCTCCGCACCATGCCGGGGTTGAACTGGTGGCGGATGAGCTGGTAACCGAAGCTCAACGTGTTGGAGGGGTCGAGGTAGTAGTTCAGGTCGAGCTTGGCCCCGAGGTCGCGGATGTTGCTCTTCCAGCTGAAGGCCTGGGTCTGTTCATCGGTGCCCAGTGCGTAGTTGAAGTTGCTGTAGTAGAGCGTGACGTTGCTGAAGAGCCGGCTGTTGTGGAGGTGGTTCCAGCGCACGGTGCCGGTGGCGTTGCCCCAGTCCACACCGAAGCCGCCGTTGCGGAACACATCGCGCCCGAAGTAGCCGCTGAGGAACACCCGGTCCTTTGCGGTCACCGCGTAGTTGGCCTTCAGGTTCAGGTCGTAGAAGAAGAGCCGGCTGCTGTGCAGGTCCTCGTTCTTGGCCAGGCCCAGGAACAGGTCCGCATAGGTGCGGCGGCCGCTCAGGATGAAGGAGCCCTTGTTCTTCACGATCGGCGCTTCCACGGTGAGGCGGCTGGCGATGGTGCCCACGCCGCCTTCCATCGCGAAGCGCTGGTTGTTGCCATCCTTCATGCGGATATCCACCACGGAGCTGAGGCGCCCGCCGTATTGTGCAGGGATGCCGCCCTTGTACAGCTGCACGTCCTTGATCGCATCGGGATTGAACACGCTGAAGAAGCCCATCAGGTGGCTCGCGTTGTACACCGGTGCCTCGTCCAGCAGGATCAGGTTCTGGTCCACGCCACCACCGCGCACGTACATGCCGCTGCCGCCTTCGCCATTGGTGGCCACGCCGGGCAGCAGCTGCAGGCTCTTGATCACGTCCACTTCGCCGAACAGCGCGGGGATGGTCCGCATCTGTTCCACGCCCATGCGGATGCTGCTCATCTGCACGTCGGCGACATGGCCATCGGAACGCGTGCCGGTCACCTCCACTTCCTCCAGCTCGGCACTGCCGGCGGGCAACGCCACATCCAGCCGCAGATCGCCGCTCACCGTGATGGTGCGCTCCACCGTGGTGTAGCCGATGAAGCGGAACTGCAGGGTGTGGGTGCCCGGCTCCAGGGCCAGGGAGTAGAAGCCGTACAGGTTGGTGGTGGTGCCGGTGGTGGTGCCCGCGATGATCACCGTGGCGCCGATGAGGTCCTCGCCGGTGGCCGCGGCCTTCACGCTGCCACTTACCGTGTGCCGCACTTGTGCCGCAAGGAACATGGGCAGGAGCAGGGCGGGAAGCAGCAGCTTGCGCAACCGGTCGGAGGATGCACGCAGTGTGCCGGGTCGTGCCGGCAGGTCACTTGATGGACGGGGAAGTGCGGAGGGGCGCATGGTCGGTGATAACGGCCATGGGACCACTTGACCCACCTGATGGTTACAGCAACCCGATCATCTTGGTACGAACGGAGCGCGATCGGGATGAACGGCCCGTGATCGGCACGCTGCTGGTCAGTGCGCCGGCAGCGATCGCCCCAGCACCGGGGCCAGGTGTTGCAGGTGCTGCCGTTGCAATACCCCCCTGCTCAGGTCGGACGCGTCGCGCACGCCCATGGCGGAGAGTAATACGTGCCGGTCGCCGGGAATGGCGTCGTGGTCGGCATGGGGCCGGATCACCAGTATGCCGGGCAGGAAACCGAAGGGGTGCAAGGGCTGTTCGGTGCGGAACAAGTACCAGTCCGGATCATCGTCGATCACCACGCGTTGCACCAATGTGCCTTCCACGGGAAGGGCCTGGAGCAGGTCGCCGGCGGGGCCTGCAGCGGACCGACCACCGGGGCGTGAGAGCTGCAGGCGCGTGCCGGTAAGGTCCTCGCCCCAATGCACCACGGGCATCACCCAGCGCCAGATGCTGGAGGGCAGTCGCAGCGGGGCGAGGTAGCCGGGCACGAAACGGTAGCTGCTGAAGCTGATGGCCAGGAAGAGCAGGGTGGAGGCCATCGTCAACCCTTGCTCGCGCACCAGGTCCAGCGCGGCCTGCTGACCGAACAGCCAATGGCGCAGCACGAAGGTGAGCGCGAAGATGAACAGCATGCCATTGATGATGCGGTAGCGGAACATCACTGTGGCCGGTCGCATGGTGCTGAGGTAGTGCGGGGAGAGGTTGATGAGGTTGTTCTTCAACACCACCCAGAGGTGGATGCTCGCCAGGAAGAAGAGCAGGGTAATGAGGCCGGGCCTGCCCGGGGAGAGCAACCAGAAGTCGTAGAAACCGTGGGCCAGGGAGGCGAGCACCAGGCCCAGCAGCCCATGCAGGAGCAGGGACCGCTTGCGGTGACGCGCCAGGGCGAGCGCATAGGCGATGATGGAGCTGAAGAACATGTGCGCCACGCTGGCATAGAGCGCCCGGCCGCCCACGGCCATCAGGTCCGACGAGTCCAGGTACAGGATGTTCTCCACGAACGCGAAGCCCAGCGCGGCGATGCTCCCGTAGAGAAGGAGGTCGAACGGTTCATCGGCTTGCCGGGTGAAGTGCATCAGCGCCAGCAGGGGCAGCAGTTTCACGGTCTCCTCCACCAGGCCGATGGCCAGCACGCTGTACCACCAGTCGTTCCACGCGGTGCCGTCCAGTTGCAAGCCCAGGGGCTGCGCCACGAGCGGGGTGAGCGGGAACACCAGCAACGTGGTGCCGCAGGCGATGACGAACACGGCAAGCTCCCAGTAAATGCGTTCGCGCTCGAACCGGTCAAGCCAGGTGAGGTAGCGGTACCACGTGTAGGAGATGAGCGCCGCGATGATCACGGACAGCCACCACGCGGGGATCTCCACGGGAAGTCCGTTGCCCCCGACCGGCCCATGGAACACCAGTCCGTACGGCACCAGCAACAGTGCCACGAAGAGCAGTCCAGCGCGGTGCAGCGGGGTGGGACCCGTGCGTTCCGGTGCACGCGCCACGATGCGCAGGTCGCGGCCCAGTTGCATCCCGAGGATGAGCAGCAGCATGACCAGCGGCAGGACCATCACCATGCGGTCAAGATAGCGGTCGGTGGGCGACCCGAAGTGACCAGGAACACGAAGCGCGCCTGGTGGGCGCGCTTCGCATGGGGGGATGAGGACCGGTTACTTCACCGTGGTCTTCGTGCTCATCTGCTGCTGCTTGGTGGCGGCGGCATCGCGCTTCTCCTTGCGGGCGGCCACATAGGTGGTGTACTGCTCGGCGGTGAGCACGCTCTTCAGGCGGGCGTCGTAGTTGTTGCGGAGCACGGTGGCACGGGCCTCCATGGCCTGCTCATCCAGCCCGGCCTGCTTCAGTTGCGCCATGGCCTGTTGGTGGTCCTTGTTGATCTGGCCCACCTGGGTGGTCTGCTCTTCGGAAAGCTGCAGCTGCTGCGCCATCTCGGCGGTCAGCTTCTCGGCTTTCTGCTCGGGGCTCACACGGGCGGGCACCGGCTTGGTGGCCGTGGTGGGTTGCTGTTGCTGGGCGCTGATGCCAAGAGTGCTGGCCAGGGCGGCCACGAGGAGGAGGGTTCGCATGGTTGTGATCTGTTGGTCGAAGGTATGACGCAAGAGCCGGGCCAAAGGTTTATCGGGTCTCCAGACCGGCCATGGCAAGGTACTTCATCTCGGTGAACTCCTCCAGGGCATGCCGCGATCCCTCGCGCCCGATGCCGCTCTCCTTCACGCCCCCGAAGGGCGCCGCCGCCGTGCTGATGAGCCCGGTGTTCAAGCCCACCATCCCGAAGGCGAGCGCTTCGCCCACGCGCCAGCTTCGGGCCAGGTCACGCGTATAGAAGTAGGCCGCCAGACCGTATGGGGTGTCGTTGGCCAGCGTGATGGCCTCCGCTTCGGTATCGAACACCGTGATCGGCACCACCGGACCGAACACCTCCTCGCGGAAGCAGGCCATGTCCGGGGTGATCCCGGTGAGCACGGTGGCGGGGAAGAAGCGGCCGGTGGTGGCCTTGCCACCGGTCAGCAGCTGGGCGCCCTGCTCCACGGCATCGCCCACCAGGCGCTCCACCTTGGCCAGGGCCCGGTCGTTGATCAGGGGACCGAGCTGCACGCCGTCCTCCAGCCCGTGGCCCACGCGCAGTGCGAGGGCCCGTTCGGTCAGGGCCGTGATGAAGCGTTCGGCGATCCCGCGCTGCACCAGGATGCGGTTGGCGCACACGCAGGTCTGGCCCGCGTTGCGGAACTTGCTCGCGATGGCCCCGTCCACGGCGGCCTCCAGGTCGGCATCGTCGAACACGATGAAGGGGGCGTTGCCGCCGAGCTCCAGCGAGACGCGCTTCACCGTGCCGGCCGCCAGGGCCATGATCTGCTTGCCCACGGCCGTGCTTCCGGTGAAGGTGACCTTGCGCACCCGCGGATCGGTGCAGAGCAGGTGGCCCACCTCCCTGGCCTGTGTGGTGGTGACCACATTGAGCACGCCTGCTGGTAGCCCGGCCTCGTGGGCCAACGCGGCCAGCGCCAGGGCCGAGAGCGGGGTCTCCTCGCTGGGCTTCAGCACCACGGTGCAGCCGGCGGCCAGCGCGGGCGACACCTTGCGGGTGATCATGCTCATGGGGAAGTTCCACGGGGTGATCGCGCTCACCACGCCCACCGGTTGCCGCAGCACCAGCAGCCGCCGATCGTGTTGTTCGGAGGGGATCACGTCACCATAGCCACGCCGCGCCTCCTCGGCGCACCAGCGGATGAAGGAGGCACCGTAGCGCACTTCACCGATGCTCTCCGCGAGCGGCTTGCCGCATTCCCGCGTCATCAGTTCGGCCAGCGGCCGCGTATGCTCCACCACGAGCGCATGCCAGCGCCACAGCAGGTCCGCGCGTTCGAGACCGGTCCGGCGGGACCAGCCCTGGAACGCGGCCTGTGCAGCGGTGATGGCCCGTTCGGCATCGGCAGGGTAGAGGTTGGGCACGGTGGCGATGTGGTCGCCGTTCGCGGGGTCGGTCACCGGGAAGGTGGCTCCGTCGAGCGCGGCGCACCACGCACCCTCGATGTAGGCCAGGTCCTTGAGCAGTTCGATGGGCATGGTCGCAAAGGAACAGCCGTTCAACCGCCGTTCGTCCGCGCAGATCGACCGCTCCTGTGATCGGGGGGCGTGGCGTGTAACAGTAAAGGCCTGCCGGCGTCCCATGATCAACCGACACAACAACCTCCGAACCCATGAACCTATTCCACACGCAGTTGCTCTCATTGGGCCTTCTGGCCGCCACGGCTGTCAACGCCCAGCCGGTGCTCACCTACGCCACCAACGCGCCTTTGCCCGGTCAGTCGTTCACGCGCAACTTCAGCTCCTGGGTGGCGTCGGGTGAGCCTGGTGCCAATGTCACCTGGGACTTCACCACCCTGGGCATCGACAGCACGGAGACCGTTCAACTGGTGGACCCGGCCTCCACGCCCTTCGCCGCACAGTTCGCTGGCGCGACCGTGGCCGAGACCAGCGGGGATGGTTATGAATACTTCACCGCTACAGCCAATGGGGTGCAGCGTGCGGGCGAGGCCTTCGACGGGGAGCCGGTGGCCTACACGGACCTGGGGCAATACCTGACCTTCCCGTGCACCATGGGCAGCACCTGGACGGATGAGGCGGCGGCCACCTACACGTCGGAGGGCTTCACGGTGAACCGCAGCACCACCATCACGGGCGAGGCCGATGCCTACGGTACGCTGCTGCTGCCCGGTGGCATCACCGCCGAAGTGCTGCGCGTGCACTGGCAGTCCAGCCGGCTCGATGATGCCGGGGTGTTCTCCTTCTCGATCAACGTGGACAGCTACCTCTACTATGCGGTGGGCACCTCGTACCCGCTTCTGCAGACCGTGACCAGCACCGTGGACTTCATGGGCAGTGCGGAGACCTTCCAGTTCGCGCAATGGATGGGGGACCTCACCACGGCCGTGCCTGCCGCACGTGAGCTGGCCGATCAGCCGGTGTTGCAGCCCAACCCGGCGCAGGGCACCACGCAGCTGCTGCTGCCTGAGGCCTTCCGCAAGGAGGTGTTCATCACGCTGAGCGATGCCACAGGGCGCACCGTGAAGCAGTACTTCCTGATGGACGATGGCGATGGCCGGTCCTTCATCGACCTGGCCGGCATGACCACCGGTCAATACTTCGTGACAGCGGAGAACGAGAAAGGACAGCGCACCACAGTGCGGTTGAACGTCCTCTGAAACGGGGTCGGAGGGAACGCGGGGAGACCCGCGTCGACCCGGGCGGTGCGTTGAAAAGCGCGCCGCCTGCCCATTTCAGGGGCTACCCTCAGCGGGCCACCGTGAAGCGTTGCGCGGCGTACCCGTCCATGCGCAGTACGTATGTGCCATTGGCCAGCATGGAGATGTCCAGCCCGCTCATCGTGGCCAGGCCCTGCTGGCGCAGGCAAATGCGACCGGTGCCGTCCATCACCTCCACCGCGGTGGTCGCGGGCAGTTGCCCATCCATCAGCGACAGGAACACGCGGTCGGCGGCCGGGTTGGGGTGGATGCGCAGGTCGCCGGTTGTCGGTGCGTCCGCTACCGAGGTGCCCAGTGCAGGTTCCACCCGCACGAGGGCGTGGGTGGTGGCGTTCACGTACCAGATGCGCCCATCGGGACCCACCTTGATGCCCATGATGCCGGCCGTACCGGTGTTGATGCGGCCCAGTTCCTCCACCGTGGCGCCGCTCTTGTCGTAGATCACGATGTCGCCGGTGGCGTGGTCGCTTACCAGCAGATGGTCGCCGATCAGGTCGATGCCCGCAGGCTGCACGAGGCCTTCGCTCACGATCTCCTCCCAGGTGTAGCCGCTCACCATGGAGTACTCCACGTAGCTCTCATAGGGGCCGAAGGAGGGCGTGCCGCTCACGGTGCCGGTGCGCGTGTCCATGCGCAGCACGCGCTGTCCGCCGTGGTCCACCACGTAGAGCCAACCGGTGGCCTTGTCCATCACGGCATGGCTTACGATGTGGTCATTGGGATCGCGGGTGATGGTGAAGTCGGCATAGCGGCGGATGAGGGCATCGCCGTGGTAGTCCATGCCGGGCGTGTGGTCCTCGCGGAAGTCGTTCATCACGATATCCCCGTTGTAGCCGTCCACCACCCAGAAGCGGTTCCAGTGCTCGTGTGCGATCCCCTGGCTGTTGGGGTTCACGTGCAGCATGTCCAGGTGGCTGCCCAGGGGGCCGAAGAGCGGCTGGGCGTAGATGGCCGGGTCGGCGCTCCAGAGTGTGGGGCCGGTGAAGGGCGTTCCGCCGTTGTGGTTGGCATCGAACACACCCGGGCTGGTGGCGAAGTTGCCGTTGTCGCCCATGGCGATGGCGGTGGGCAGGCTCATGAAGTGCCAGGCGTTGGGGTCGCGCTGCCACAGGAAGGTCTGTTCCGGCGTGCCGGGGTTGAAGAAGCGGACGGTGCTGCCCCCGCTGGGCGCCACGTCCTTGTTGATCACCCACAGCTCGTTGCGCGTGCGGTCGGGATGGAAGTCCAGGTCGCGCGGCACCAGCAGGTCCTCGTCATCATCGGCCACCACGGTGAGCGTGGGCGTCCCTGCCAGGTATTGGTCCATGATGTCGGGCACGGCCGGGTTCAACACCAGTTGGGCGGTGCGCACATCGTTGGCCGGGGCCTCGTCCGCTTGTCCGTTCAGGTCGCTCGCCCACACCTCCAGCAGCACGGACCCTTCCGCCTGGGGCACCCAGGGCGTGGCATGCTCGAACGCCAGGCTTTCCCCACTGGCGAGCGAGACGCCGGTAATGGCCTGCGTCACCGTGGCACCGCCAGCGATGCGGTAGTTCAGCACGAAGGAGGTGATGGTGGTGGAGCCGTGGTTGAACAGCGTGCCGTACACCTTCACCTCGGTACCAACTTCATTGTAGAGCGAGGTGGTCAGCTTGCTCACGCCCAGGTCGTACTGCTGGGGAGGAATGGCGTTGAAGGTCCAGGTGTGGATACCTCCGGGTGCATTGAAGGTGCCCACTACACCGCCTTCCACATACACCTGGTAGGTGGCCTGTGCATCGCCCCAGCTGTCGATGGCGATGATGTCGAAGGCCGCACCCTCGGTGAGGCACCAGGGGCCGTTCACGATGGTGGTGTTGTTGCCATAGCCGCCGGCTGGGGAGGTCTGTGTGCCGCCCGACGTGCAGTTGAGCGCCGGATTGCCTCCCGACTGGAGCGTGCCGTTGCCGCAGGCATTGCCGGAGGGCACCAGTTGCCAGTAGGTCTCGTTGCCGTAGTCGTCGGTGAGCACGTTGATCTGCACGGGCACTTCACCGGCCGGGCACTGGGCCTGGGCGGTGGAGGCGAGCAGGGTGCAAAGGCCTGCTGCGAGGAGGGGCGTGTAGCGTTGGAACATGGGTTCTGCCGTAGGGGACGTGAAGATAGGTCCGGGGGCCACCGCTACATGGCACCGCAAGGGGCTTCTTTGGGAACCCACCCGTGCCGCTCAATGCACCGTGTCGAGGAAGGTCCGCACGGTGTCGTTGAAGGCGTCGGTGGCCTCCAGGTTCGTCAGGTGACCGGCATTGGGGAGCACCACGAGGCGTCCATGCGGCAGGGCGTCCACCATGGCCTGGCTGGTGGGCAGAGGCATCAGGGCGTCATCGCTGCCGGTGATCACCAGGGCGGGCACCGCGCACCCGCGCAGCACCTCGTGCCGGTCGGGACGTTCGCGCATCCCCAGGGCGGCAGCGGCCACGGCCTCGGGTCGCTGGCGCGCGATCATGACCTCCATGTGGTCCATCAGTTCCGGGTGTTCACGCTTGGAGCGGTCGCTGAGCAGGGTGGGGGCCATGGCGCGGGCGATCACGTCCACGCCCTTCTCGAAGGCATTCTGTGCCGTGGCCTGGCGCGCCGCGCGGCCTTCCGGCGTGTCGGCGTTCGCGCGGGTGTTGCAGAGGATCAGCCCCGCCACGCGCTCGGGCCATTGGTCGAGGAAGGCCATTGCCACGTAGCCGCCCATGCTGAGGCCGCAAAGCACCACGCGGTCCACACCCCGATCGTCCAACAGGTCCTTCAGGTCGGCGGCATAGGCCTCCATGGTCATCACCTCCGGCACCGGTCGCCCGTCATCGCCGAAGCCGCGCAGATCGGGCGCGAGCACCCGGGCGACATCCGCGAGGCCCG
>CAUJFM010000134.1 GCA_963169595.1 Bacteroidota bacterium
ACCGACCTGTCCCGCACCTTGAACCTGCACGTGGCGGCGCAGGCTTGGAACGACCGGATGCCCCTCTACCTCGATACCCTGATGCGCGCCACACAGGTGCTTCCCGGGGAGGGCTATGCCCGCGGCGATGTGAACGCACCCACCCATTACGACCTCACCGGCCACCTCAGCTGGGATGCGGGCAAGTACTTCAACCTCACCCTGGGGCGTGGACGGAATTTCTTCGGCAATGGCCATCGCTCGCTGATGCTCTCCGATGAGGCCACCAGCTATCCCTACCTGCGCATCACCACCACCTTCTGGAAGATCAAGTACGTGAACCTCTTCTCGGCCATGAGCGACATCCGCGGCTCGCGCGGGGATTGGGGGCGGATGGAGCGGAAGTACAGCAGCATGCACTACCTCTCGTGGAACGCCACCGACCGCATCAACGTGGCGCTCTTCGAGGCGATCATCTGGAGCGACGGGGACAGCCTCTACCCCCGTGGCTTCGATGTGAACTACCTCAACCCGATCATCTTCTACCGGCCGGTGGAATACAACATCGGTTCGCCGGACAATGCCCTGCTGGGCTTCGCCTTCAACGTGAAGGCCGGGCGGAAGGTGCTGTGCTACTCCCAGCTGGTGTTGGACGAGATGGTGATGGAGCAGGTGCGCTCGGGCAATGGCTGGTACGCCAACAAGCAGTCCGTGCAGGTGGGGGTGGTGGCCCGGGATGTGATGAAGGTGCCGGGGCTGTCGGCGCGGTTCGAATGGAACTTCGTGCGCCCGTTCATGTACACCCATTCGGACACCTACCAGAACTACGCCCACTTCGGGCAGCCCCTCGCGCATCCGTTCGGATCGAACTTCCAGGAACTGATCCTGCATGTGGAGCGTGATCACGGCCGCTGGTACCACGGAATGCGCGCCAGCATGGCCTGGCTGGGCACGGACACCGACCGCAGCTACGGCAACAACATCTTCCGTCCCGAGCGTGACCGCCCCCGCAAGGAGGACAACTCGGGCTGGGTGGACTTTGGGTACCGCGTGGGCCAGATGGATCCCTATTCCCTGCTCCACGCCGAACTGCGCAGCGGCTGGCTGGTGGACCCCCACACCGGCACCCGCTTGGAGGCTTCCTACCTGATGCGCCTCACCACCAACGTGGACCACAGCACCGACCTGGCCAACGTGTTCCGCGTGGGGCTGGTCTGCCATTTCCGCGAGCGCCACCCCGAGCAGGAGGTGCGCTACGTGCTCAACTGATCGGCGAACGTCCCGATCGGGTACCTTTGCGCCCGTCGTGGAGACCCCCAATGCTTCCGTAGCGGCCGCCCCGGCCACCAGCAAGTTCCGCGAGGTGGCGGTCCTGTTCAAACTGCGACTGGCCTCCCTGGTGGTGGTGAGCGCTGTGCTCGGCTACCTCATGGGCGTGCCGGAAGGGGCATTCAGCTGGCTCGGCGTGATCGGTCTGGCGGTCTCGGGCACCCTGCTTACCGGGGCCTCCAACGCCCTGAACCAGGTCCTCGAAGTGCGGGAGGATGGGCTGATGCAGCGCACCTCGGCGCGTCCGCTGGTCCGCGGCTCCCTGTCCACCTCCGAAGCGGTCTGGGTGGCCTTCGTGGCCGGTGGGCTGGCCACGCTCATGCTGTGGCTGCAGTTCGGGCCGCTCACGGGCATCCTGGGCTTCATTTCCCTGTTCATGTACGTGGCCCTCTACACCCCGCTGAAGAAGCACAGTGCGTGGGCCGTGTTCGTGGGGGCCTTCCCCGGCGCCTTCCCGCCCATGCTGGGCTATGTGGCGGCCACGGGCCAGTTCGGTCTGGGCCCCGGCCTGCTCTTCGCCATGCAGTTCATGTGGCAGTTCCCGCACTTCTGGGCCATCGCCTGGCTGATGCACGATGACTACGGCAAGGCCGGCTACCACCTGCTGCCCGGCAAGGGTGGTCGCGACAAGGCCAGTGCCGCACTGATCCTTTTCTACACCTTGTTCGTTATCCCCGTAGGCATGCTGCCCTGGGTGTTCGGCCTCACAGGATGGATCTCGGCCCTCGTGGCCGTGGGGGCCGGACTGGTGATGTTCTGGCCCGCGCTGCGTCTGTACCTCTCCTTGGAGATGCAGGATGCGCGTCGCCTGATGTTCGCCAGCTTCATCTACCTGCCCGTGGTGCAGATCGCCTACGTGTTGGACAAACCATGACCACGGACACCTTTACCCCGCAGGAAGAGCTGCAACGGGCCGCCCGCTCACGCAAGCTCATCACCTACCTCATCGTCTTCGCCATCGTCATGTTCTTCGCGGGGCTCACCAGCGCCTACGTGGTGAGCATGAGCGGAGGCTACTGGACGCGCATCACCCTGCCCACGGCCTTCGTGTACAGCACGGTGTTCATCGCGCTGGGCAGCGGCACCGTGCACCTGGCCCTGCTGGCCGGCCGCAAGGGCGACAACCGCATGGCGGCGCTCTGGCTGGCCGTGACCCTGGTGCTCGGCCTGGGCTTCACCTGGTCGCAGTTCCAAGGGTGGAAGGACCTGGTGGCCAAGGGCATCCACTGGAGCCCCAACCGCCTCACCCAGCTCAAAGGCACCTACGGCACCGACTACGTGTTCCAGAAGGATGGGGTGGACCTGATCCTGGAGAACGGCAACTTCTACCGGCCCACCGACGTGGAGGGTGCGCGCCCCCTGAACGCGGAGATCGATGAACAAAAGGACCGCACGGGTCCCTACCTCTACGCCCTCACCGTGCTGCACCTGGCCCACCTGGCCTTCGGACTGCTGTCCCTGCTGGTGATGTTGATGATGGCCCTGGGTGGTAAATACAGCCCGGAGGACCATGCGGGACTGTGGGCCGGGGCCTTCTACTGGCACTTCCTGGGCATCCTCTGGGTGTACCTCCTTTTGTTCCTGTGGTTTGTTCATTAACATTGCGCCCGGAAACACCGACCATGGCTGGAGAAGCGACCAAAGCACTGAGCAACGACGTCCTCTGGGGCGGCGGGCGTTCCCCGTTCAGCATCAGCTACGGGAAGATGATGATGTGGTTCTTCCTGGTGTCCGACGCCCTGACCTTCAGCGGACTGCTGGTGGCCTACGGCTTCGTGCGCCACAGCACCACCGAGGCCTGGCCGATCGGCGAGGAGGTGTTCCGAGCCCTGCCCTTCCTCACGGGCAGCTTCCCGCTCGTCTATGTGGCCCTCATGACGGCCATCCTCATCTTCAGCTCCGTGACGATGGTGCTGGCCGTGGAGGCCGGCCACCGCATGGACAAGAAGGGCGTGATCAAGTGGATGTTCCTCACCGTGCTGGGCGGTGCCTTCTTCGTGGGCAGCCAGGCGTGGGAGTGGAGCCACTTCATCCACGGCGGCGGTGGGTACATCACCACCACTCAGGGCGAGAAGTACTGGGTGCACAACGATGCGCACGACACGCATGACCCCACCGCGCATGAGAGCTTCCACCTGGTGAAGGCCAAGGAAGGGCACTACCTCATTCCCGAGGAGGGCGCCCCGCACCTCAGCCGCGAGCAGTCCCTGGCCATCTGGGAGGACCGCGTGGCCTACGTGGACGGCGCCAACATGGATCGCAATGAGTACGGTCCGCCCCAGTACGCGAACTTCTTCTTCTTCATCACCGGCTTCCATGGTTTCCACGTGTTCAGCGGGGTGATCATCAACCTCATCGTGCTGATCATGGCCGTGCAGGGCGTGTTCCACCGCCGCGGCCACTACGAGATGATCGAGAAGGCCGGTCTCTACTGGCACTTCGTGGACTTGGTCTGGGTGTTCGTCTTCACCTTCTTCTACCTGCTCTGATCCAACCTATCGCCTAGCACATGGAGCGCGACGACATCATCGAATACAGCCTCGACGCCCACCATAGCGAGGAGGCGGGCCGGAAGATCCGCCGCAAGATCTGGTTGGTGACCGGTCTGCTCGCCGTGGTCACCGCCATCGAGGTGATCCTGGGCGCCTACTGGAAGGAATGGATGCCCGGCAGCTGGCACCTGGTGAAGTGGACCTTCGTGGTGCTCACCCTGGTGAAGGCCACCTACATCGTGATGACCTTCATGCACCTGGGTGATGAGCGCCGCAACATCCGCGCGATCATTCTGCTGCCTTATGCGTTGTTCATCCTGTATCTGCTCTTCATTGCGATATGGGAATCGAACTACGTGAACTGGATCTGGACCAACCTGCTGTGAGCGACGGGGACCGCCCTACGCCTGCGCGCTGGAAGAAGAGAGCCGTTCTCGGCGGCATCGCGGTCTTTGTCCTTTCCCTCTTCGTGTTCTTCTCGCCCCTGCTGGGCCTGGTGAAGCACAACTTCGTCTTCCTGCCCAAGCTGGGTCCCAAGGAGACCGTGCTGGTGGAACGCGACGGGAAGATGGTGGTGGACACCATCTATGCCACGGTACCGCCCTTCAGCTTCATCGACCAGTTCGGTCGGCCGTTCACCGACAAGCATGTGGAGGGCAAGATCCTCGTGGTGGACTTCTTCTTCACCCGCTGCACCACCATCTGCCCGAAGATGAGCGTGCAGATGCAGCAGCTGCAACTGAAGCTGAACGACGAGGCCTTCGACGACGTGGTGTTCCTGAGCCACACCGTGGACCCCGAGCATGACACCCCCGAGGTGCTCAATGCCTACGCCCGGAAGCTGCAGGCCGACACCGCGCGGTGGAAGTTCCTCACCGGCAGCAAGGCCGACATCTATTTGCAGGGCTCCGAAGGCTATTACCTCGCCGCCAAGGAGGATGTGATGGCCGAGGGCGGTTTCCTCCACTCCGAGAAGTTCGTGCTGGTGGACAAGGACCGCCACATCCGCGGCTACTACGACGGCACCACGGCCGAGGGGATGAACGCCCTGGCCGCCGACCTGAAGATGCTCCTGAAAGAGGAGCGGATCAAGGCCGCCGAGGCCGAGAAGGCCCGTCGCCGCAACGACTGAACCTTCGGGGACCGTCCGTGTTTCCCACGCAGCCATCTCCGCCATGCGCAAGCCCTACCCGCCGCAGACCCTCCAACTGGCCGACGCACCGGCCAAACGCCTCATCTGGATCTTCTCGGCCATTGTGTTCACCGCCGTGGTGGTGCTGGAGCGCGTGCAGGTGCCTGCCCCGGAGGGCCTCGATGTGCACCTCTTCGCCCGGGTGAACGCCGTGCTCAACAGCCTGGTGAGCCTGCTGCTGGTGGTGGGCCTGTTCACCGCCAAGGCGGGTAACTGGATTGCGCACCGCAAAGCGATGATGAGCGCCATGGTGCTCTCGGTGCTCTTCCTGGTCAGCTACATCCTGCACCACCTGTTCGCCGGCGATACGCCCTTCGGTGGACAGGGGGCCATCCGCTGGGTCTACTACCTCATCCTCATCACGCACATCATCCTGGCCGGACTCTCCCTGCCGTTCATCCTGTTCACGGCCTACCGGGCCCTGAAGGCCGAGTATCCGCGGCACCGCAAGCTGGCCAAGCGG
>CAUJFM010000135.1 GCA_963169595.1 Bacteroidota bacterium
CAATAGGTTGAGGGACGTTACGATCGCTTCGTGCTCATTGACAAAGCATTTGGCATGCAGTTCATCCAAGTAGTAGATCCGCAGGTTCGGTATCTCTGTGAAAAGACCGAACACCTTGTCGTCCATTCGCCGTTTACCGAAGATGAAGGTTATCTGCACCCCGCGATCAGCCGCATCCTTAAGGCGGTGTAGGTAGATGATCCTCGGAAAAACGTATGCACTGATGAGCGTAAGCTCCTTTTCTGCATTCCGGATGACGCGTTCGATCGCCGCGCTGGTATCCGTGGTGGTTAGAAATTGTGCCATCGCTCACTTGTTCAGATCCCCAGCTATCAACCTGAACTGCTCCAACGCCGCCTCCAGGTCCTCCACGATGGCGGCGGCCAGCACGCCCGGCTCGGGCAGGTTAGCGCTGTCCTCCAGGCTGTTGTCCTTCAGCCAGAAGATGTCGAGGCTGGCCTTGTCGCGGGCCATGATCTCGGCGTAGGTGTATTTGCGCCAGCGGCCCTCGGGGTTCTTCTCGCTCCACGTGGCCTTGCGCTTGTGCCGGTCCTCCGGGTTGTAGCAGGCAATGAAATCCTTCAGGTCCTCGTACTGGAGCGGATCGGTCTTCAGCGTGTGCTTGATGTTGGTGCGGTAATCGTAGATCCAGACCTCCTTGGTCCAGGGGGTTTTACTGGCGGGCTTGTTCTCGAAGAAGAGCACATTGGCCTTCACGCCCTGGGCGTAGAAGATGCCCGTGGGCCGGCGCAGGATGGTGTGCAGCTCGGTGCTGCGCATCAGCTCCTTGCGCACCGTTTCGCCGGCGCCGCCCTCGAAGAGCACGTTGTCCGGCAGCACCACGGCGGCCGTGCCACCGATCTTCAGCATGCTGCGGATGTGCTGCACGAAGTTGAGCTGCTTGTTGCTGGTGGTTGCCCAGAAGTCCTGCCGGTTGTAGGTGAGGGCCTCGCGCTTCTCCTCGCCCTCCTCGTTGGTCACCGTGATGCTGCTCTTCTTGCCGAAGGGCGGGTTGGTGAGGATGTAGTCGAAGCTCTTGGTGGGCTGGGCACGCAGGCTGTCATCCCGCTGGATGGGGCTGGCGTGGTCCATGTCCCCCACGTTGTGCAGGAACAGGTTCATCAGCGCCAGGCGCGCGGTGCTGGCCACGATCTCCCAGCCTTGGAAGGTCTCGTACTTCAAGAACTGCAGCTGCTCCTTGTTCAGCTTGTGGTGGCTGTTGAGGAAGTCGTAGGCCGCCAGGAAGAAGCCGCCGGTACCACAGGCCGGGTCGGCGATGGTCTTCATGGGCTCGGGGCGCACGCACTCCACCATGGCCTGGATCAGGGGGCGGGGGGTGAAGTACTGCCCGGCGCCGCTCTTGGTGTCCTCGGCGTTCTTCTGCAGCAGGCCCTCGTAGATGTCGCCCTTCACATCGGCGCCCAGCAGCACCCAGCTTTCGCCATCGATGAGGTTGATGAGCTTGTGGAGCTTGGCCGGGTCGCTGATCTTGTTCTGGGCCTTCACGAAGATGTCGCCCAGCATGCCGGGCTCCTTGCCCAGCTTGTCGAGCAGCTTCACGTAGTGCGTTTCCAGCTCGGCGCCGCTCTTGCCGCGCAGGCTCTGCCAGTCGAAGCCCTTGGGGATATGTGTGTCGCGCTTGTAGGGCGGCTTGCTGTACTCATCGGCCATCTTCAGGAACAGCAGGTAGGTGAGCTGCTCCAGGTAGTCGCCGTAGCCCACGCCATCATCGCGCAGGGTGTGGCAGAAGTTCCAGACTTTGTTGACGATGGCAGTGGAGGTCATGCGCTACAATCCTTCTGTTAACGAGAGTAGGTCTTCTGTCAAATAGCCTGCAGCTTGGGAAGCAGCACGGGATGCATCGGTGTGGCGGACGGTGATCGCGGTCCGTTCCTGCCCCCAAGCACTCATCTTCGACTTCTCCTTCATGAAACGCGCTATGTGACCGTCGAACTTGGCGAGCTCACTTGAAGTGTGCTTGCCTGGGTCACGCTTGCAGGAACCGAAGCGAACCAGACTCTCATCCTCATTCAACGCTACCAGATCGATCTCCACGCCCCCCTTATCCCAGTAGCCATCGATCTTCTTCGTGAGCTTGAACCCTGGCAGACCCTTGCGGCTCCGCTCTTCGTACAGGAATCCTGCAAGCCTGTCCAAACTGAATCCTTCTGCGGTCATCAGTCGTTCATCCGCCTGTGTCAATAAGTCGGCCATGGGCCGGAATTGCACGGACGCAACCGGTTTGGCCAACGCAGTGAGCCAACTGCGCAGGAAATTATCCGCGATGTAGTAGCGACCAGAGCGTGAGTTGAGCTTCGCGAAAACTGGTAAGCGGCGCTCAACCATCCGATAGTTGTTCGTAAGGATCGTCAGGTACCCCCCCACCTGCTTGGCCTGACCGCTATCCAACCCCTGCAACCTGGCGACGATGTCACCGTTGGTGCAACCTGGGTTCTCCGAGATGAATTGGAGGACCATGTTGTAACGCCCGCGTAGTTCATGCAGGAACCAGTTCTCGGCCTCGTTGCGCAAGGGCGATGAGCTCTCGAAGAACATACGCTGAAGGACCGCTTTCCTATCCTTGCCCAACACTTCCTGCTCGTAGCAGTCACGGTAGAACTTGGGTACGCCCTCGAACAGGTTCCAGTAGAACAGTAGCTCTTCGGGTGTCCCGCTCCCGTGTGTACGCAGGATCTCCAATACTGAGCCGATATCCAAGTGGCT